>NZ_DAISHJ010000117.1:0-16215 GCF_036822615.1 Aggregatilinea sp.
CGCCTCTCGATCGCGTGGAGCCGCATCGAGCCGGAGCCGGGCCGCTATGACGACGCGGCGCTGCGCACGTACGTGGACATGGTGTCGGCTCTGCGCAAGCGCGGCCTGGAGCCGATGGTCACGCTCCACCACTTCACGCATCCCCTATGGCTCGAAGACTCCGGCGGCTGGCGCAATCCCGCTACGATCGAGCGTTTCGAGCAGTTCACGCGCGTGGTGGCCGACGCCCTGGGCGACTACGTCACGCTGTGGTGCACCATCAACGAGCCGATGATTTTTGCCACGATGGGTTATTTGCAGGGTAAGTTTCCGCCCGGCAAACACAGCCTGGGCGCGACGACGCACGTCGCGGAAAATATGCTGCGCGGCCACGCCGCCGCCTACTACGCGATCAAGGAACTGTTCCCCCAGGCCCAGGTCGGCCTCGCCAAGCACATGATCAGCCTGAAGACGCGTTTCCCCCAGGCGGTGCACCAGCCCGCGCTGGGTGCGATACGGAACTTCTTCAACCGCGCGTTCATCGACGCGCTGAACACCGGCACGCTGCGCCTGCCGCTGCATAAAGTCGCCGTGCCGCAGGCCACCGGAACGCTCGACTGGATCGGGCTGAACTACTACTACCGCTTCGACGTGATGTTCAATCTGCTCCATCCGGGGCAGTTATTCCTGCACCAGACCCGCCCGCGTGACGGTATCCTGGGGCCGGAAAGCGTGGGCGAGATCTGGCCCGAAGGCATCTTCGAGCACATCAAGTGGCTGTGCGCGGCCACCGGCAAGCCGCTCTACGTCACCGAAAACGGCGTGCCCGATCCCGACGACTCGCTGCGGCCCCTGCACATGGTCCGCAGTCTGCGCAGCGTATGGCGCGCGATCATGCACAACTACCCCGTGCGCGGCTATTTCGCGTGGACGCTGGCGGACAACTTCGAATGGGCGGAGGGCTACGATCCGGCGTTCAACTTCGGGCTGTACGCCTGCGACCCCGAAACACAGGCCCGCACCAAACGCCGCAGCGCGGAGTTATACGGCGAGATCGCGGGCGCGAACGGCCTCACGGCGGAGATGATCCGTCGCTACCTGCCCGACCGCGCCGAGGAGCTGATCCCCAGCGTCAGCGTGCAGCAGGAAGTGACCCTCCCGCAGCGTTATTAAGCTCTCACAGCGTTAAACGAGGAAAAAAGAGAAGATCGACAGCAGGGACAATCCGCGAATTGTCCCTGTGTCATTACGATCCGTTGCGCTTGGCCGCGGGATGCTCGGCCTCAGAAACGGGCAGATCACGCGTTTCGCCGGGGGTGGCTTTGGTGAGGCCCCAGCGCTGCATGTCCAGCAGCAGCGAGTGGTTGGTCAGGTCCAGGTGAATGGGCGTGATCGAGACGTATCCCTCGTGCAGCGCCCACAGATCCGTGCCTTCCTGCGTCGTGTCGCCGGTCGGCGCGGCCCCGCCGATCCAGTAGTACGGGCGGCCATACGGGTCGGTGCGGCGGATCAGCTCGTCGTTGTACTCGCGCAGGCCCTGGCGCACGACCTTGAAGCCCTTGATCTGATCCAGGGGCAGGTTCGGCACGTTGACGTTGAACAGCGTCAGCGGCGGCAGACGGCGGTAAATCTCCATGCCCACGAGCTGCTGCGCGACCGCGGCGGCGGCGCTGTAGTCGGCGTCGTCCGCGAAGTTATCCAGCGAAAACGCCATAGCGGGCTTGTGCCAGATCACGGCCTCGAACGCCGCCGATACCGTGCCGCTGTAAGTCAGGTCCTGGCCCATGTTCGGCCCGCGATTGATGCCCGACACGACCAGATCGACCGGCTCCTCGACGAAGCCCAGCAGCGCGACCGCCACCGAGTCGGACGGGGAGTCGGAGGTCGCGTACGCCCGAACGCCTTCGACCGGGAACTGGACCTCGTCGATACGCAGCGGCTTGTGCATCGTCTTACGATGTCCCGTTGCGCTTTGATTTTCCGACGGCGCGACGACCGTGACCTTGCCGAAGGGCAGCATCGCCCGCGCAAGCGCCGCGATGCCTGGCGCACGCACGCCGTCATCGTTCGAAATGAGGATATGCATAGTGTTCCTATCTACTCCATTACCGTTATCTCGCCCCGGCCTAAGTTACCGGGAGCGAACCACTGATTTTACCCTTTTTGAGTCGCACTTTCCACTCGCATCTGGTCGCCATGCTGTAGAATACCAGCCGCACATTAACACCGTCTGATCGCGCCACAAAGTGACGGTTAGCGCGGCGTTAAATCCGCTTATTCCATATTCCACCCCATGCCCGAAAAAAATCCCTGTCGGAAAAGTCCGCCCAGGGATCGATGTTTTTAGTCAATGTGGCGGGCAGTATCGGTTTCAGCGGCCCGCGTTGGAGTCAGCTCGACCAGGGTCGATTACGAGGGGACGGCAGGTCACAACGTCGTCTGCTGCCGGCCCTATCGCCATGACAGCTTAGTGCCACTCCTCTTCTTCTTCGTCCCAGTCCTCGTCGTCGTCCGGCGCGCCACCCGCGTAATCGAGGGTGGGCGGGCGCAGGTCGACTACCTCGAGCTGTGTACTGCACTCAGGGCATTCCACGAGGTCCCAGACTTCGACGGCATCACGTAAAGGAACCCACGCACTACACGATGGACACCGGGCGCGCAGTTTGCTCTTAGGACTGCGCGTCGTCTCTGACTTACTGTGCAGATAGTCGTCGTTCATTACCTTACAAGATGCTCCTACTGCATGCTCATAGGGTTCATATATCACAAAACACCCGTCGCTGTCAATCAGGCGAAAACACCGAGCCGTGCTTTGCCTGCCGGGGACGTTATGAAATGCCCGGCAACGGGTGTTAAGGCCCTACCGTAATAGTGGCGTGAGCGGACTCAGTACTGTTACCCGCCGCGTCAAATGCCACTGCCCAAACATCGTGCTGGCCCTGTCCGGTGATGGACCAGCGGGTCGTGTGCGGCCACTCCTCGGTGGTCGCCACCAGCTCGCCATCGACGTAAAACTCGACGGCGGCGATCTGTACATCATCTTCGGGCTGCGCTTCCAGCGTCACGACCGAATCCCGCGTGGCGGAATACGCGCTGTCCGGTGCGGGGGCGCTCAGCGTGACGGTGGGCGGCTGGTTGTCGATCGTGACGGAGACGAACGCCGTCTCCAGGCTGCCGTCGCTGCGCACCATCTGCAGCCGCAGCGTATAGACCGCGCCGCTGCTCAGCGGGGCCGTGTCCCACAGCCCCAGCACGATCCCGCTGCCGGTCACCGTGCCGTTTTCACCGATCTGCTGCCAGACGTCCGGCTGCGTGCCCGCGCCGTAATCCAGTTCCCAATACGACAGATTATCGGCCTCGACATTGCCGCGCACTTCCACCACGCCGCCGACCCGCGCCAGATAGACCGGCGAGAGAATGGTCACCGGATTGCTTGGCTCCGCCGCATCCACCGTATCGTACTCGGTGGGCGGCAGGCGCTGGCCGGTTTCACGCGCCCAGGTGAGCGTTTCGGGCGGGTAGTCGAAATAGGGGATGTCCTCCACGCAGTCCGCCGGAGACGACGACGTGGCAAGATTGCCGCTGCACACGTTGACCGAATACGTCTTCCAATACGTGTCGGTCTGGGTCGGCACGGTGCTGATGCCCGCGCTCTGATCGACGTAAAACAGCTCGCGCGTCTGCGGGCAGCTTCGCGTGGGCAGCAGCCCGGAGATCTGGCACACCGTCTGCTCGACCACGGTCGAGGGGCGTGCCCAGTCCTGCACGGGCATCGCGTCACGCGCCAGCGCATATTCCATGATCGCGTGCCAGATGGGAGCCGCGCCACTTTCGCCGGTCACGTCCACCATCGAGTGATTGTTGTTGTTGCCGACCCACACGCCCGTCACGATCTGCGTCGTGTAACCGATGGTCCAACTGTCGCGGTTGTCGTTGCTGGTCCCGGTCTTGACCGCCGCGCGGCGCGACAAGTCGAGCGGGCTGTTAGCGCCAAATGCCGGGGCGCGCGCCTCGGAATCGGCCAGCATGTCGGTCATGATGTACGCCACCGCCGGTTCGAGCACGAGACGGCGCTGGAACATGTTCGTCTCCTGGCCGTACTCCCACAGCACCGTGCCGTCCGCATCCTCAATGCGCAGCACGGAGACCGGGTTCAGCGTGCGGAAGCCGGGCGTGCTCTGGCCCTCGTGCACCGGCGTGCCGACCATGTAGCCGCCCGTGTTGAACACGTTGTAGACGTAGGTCATATCCAGCAGCGACGCTTCACCGCTGCCCAGCGCCAGTGCCAGCCCGTAACCCTCGATGCGGTTCAGCGAATTCACGCCCAGGCGGTGTGCCGTCCGCACGACCGGCCCCAGGCCGATCACCTGCGTGAGCTGGACCGGCGGCACGTTGTACGAATTCGCCAGCGCGTCGCGCACGCTCATCGGGCCGTGATACTGGCGGTCGATGTTGACCGGCGTATACGGTTCGCCGCCGTTGTCGAACTCGATCGGTACGTCGTAGGTCATCGTCGCGGCGGTGATGCCGTTGGGATAGCCCGGCTGCCCGCCTGCCAGGAACGCGGCGGTGTAAACGATCGGCTTGAACGCCGACGCGGGCTGGCGCTGTGCCAGTGCCGCATTGTAATTGCCGTCGATGCCGGTGTTCCAATAATCCACGCTGCCGACCAGCGCCAGGATCTCGCCCGTATCGCCACGCAGCACGACCGACGCCGCGTTGCTCACTTCGCGGTCCACGCCGATCATCTGCGCGTCCATCGCGGGCAGATAGTTAGCGGCGGTGCAGGGCATTCCGGCGGCAGTGTTGACCACCGTGCCCGGATCGCCGCCGTCGAGCCGCTGGACGTGGCTGCGCGCCACGCATTCGGCCTGAAGCTGCAAATCCACGTCGAGCGTGGTGTAAATGCGCAGGCCGCCGCGCGTCACCAATCGCGCGCCATCCAGGCCCAGGTCGTTCAGCAGCGATTCAGCCTCGGCGCGCGCGTAAATCGAGAAGTGCGGCGCGGTGATGCTGTACTGGTCGCCGTAGGGCCGGATCGCGATCGACTCCGCCGCCGCCGCGCCGGCCTGATCGCGCGTGATGTATCCCTGCTCGGCCATGATATTCAGCACGATTTCCTGGCGCAGCTTGGCCGAGTCGGGATTATCGATCGGGTTTTGCAGCGGGAACTGCGGAATCGCCGCCAGCAGAGCGGCCTCGGCCAGCGTCAGGTCGCGGGCGGGCTTGCCGAAATAAAGCTGCGACGCCGCCTCGACGCCGTAAGCCAGATTGCCGTAAAAGTTGGTGTTGACGTACCACTCCAGGATCTGGTCTTTGCTGTACAGGCGCGAGATCTCAGTCGCCAGGATCACTTCTTTCACCTTGCGATCCATGCTGACCGTGACGCGTTCTTCCGGGGTCATCAGCACGCCGCGCACCAACTGCTGCGTGATCGTGCTCGCGCCCTGCACCTGCCCGCCGGTGAGGTTGCTCCACAGCGCGCGGCCCATGCCTTCCAGGTCGAAGCCAGGATTCGCATAGAATCGCGCGTCTTCGATGGACACGGTCGCGTCGAGGAAATACTGAGGGATATCATCGATCCCCACCCAGCGCCGGTCGCCGCCCAACGGATCGATCACTTCGTAGATCACGTTCTGCCCGGTGCGGTCGTACAGCTCGGTGGTCAGGAAGGCGTCTTCTTCAGCCGCGATGATGTCTTGCGGTGGGGGAAGCTGTTGTGCGTAGTAGCGGTAGATCACGAAGCCCGCCCCCGCCGCGATCAGAACGGCGAGAACGACGACTCCCACCAGGGCGATGATAACGGCCAGGGACCATCGCAAGAAGCGGGGGGCGCTAAACTGGTGCTGCTGCCGACGGCGGCGGCGCTGGCGAGCGACGCGAGCAACGGTCATCCCGGTTGGTGTCCGTACCCATAAGAATGTGCTAAACTGGTGGCGAACTTGACTGTTCGCGCTACCACTATAGCACGGCGGCGGCGCGAGTGACAAGATCCATCAGAAACCGGGGCAGGGTCACCACAGCGTAGTGATCTGGGTAAGCGGCGGTATCGTTCAACTTCATTCCTCTCCTACGCATTCCACTGCGGCGATCCTGTCTTCTTCGATACGCGTCTCAGCTTTGCCGCCCTCCTGGGGCGCAGGTGCTCGGTAACCTATCGATTTGAACTGAAGAAATGAAGGCGGCGGTTGATGGCGTCCGGAGATAAGCGGCTCCTTATTGTTGATGATGACGAGAAAACCCTCTTCTATTTGAAGGAAGTGTTCGAAGGCGAATGCTACCGTGTGGCTGCCTGCCGCACGGCATCCGAAGCGCTGACCGATATTCAGATCAACGGGCTTCCTCATCTGGCCCTGATCGATCTCGATCTTCCCGACCTCAAAGGCTTCGATCTCAGCGCGAAAATCAAAGCGATCGGGGACGTGCCGATCATCTTCGTCACGGGCAAGGACGACGAGCGCACCGTCGTGGACGGCCTGCGGCATTATGCCGACGACTACATGGTGAAGCCCGTCCGCACGGCGGAGCTGATCGCGCGTGTCCGTCGCGTACTGAGCCGCATGTCGAACTTCGATTACGCCCAGCCGCCCGTGATGAAGGTGGACGAATGGCTGTCGATTGATTTCGGGCGCAACCGTGTGATTGTGGGCGGGCGCATCGAAACGCTCACCCGCATCGAATCCGCCCTGCTGCACAACCTGATCCGCAGCGCGGGCAACGTGGTCCGGTCCGACGTGCTGATCGCCCGCGTATGGCCCGCCGGCGAAGTCTACGAAGATACGCTGCGGGTGCATATGCACCGGCTGCGCCGCAAGCTCGAAAAGGAAACGGGAGATCCCCAGTACATTCAGACAGAACGCGGCGTCGGCTATTCTTTCCGGTCCGTTTACGTGGCCCAGGATGTTCCTGACGGGCAGTCCGAACCTTAGCACGGGGCCAAAGACCTCGATACGAGCCGCTGATGGTTGAACTTTCTGCTTCCCCCCTTCCTGGCGCCGTCCCCCAGCACGATCTGCCACTCTTCCAGCAGCTTGCCGTGTTGGCGTCCACCCAGCCGGATCCGTCCGCGCTGTTGGACACCCTGCGGACCACATTGGAAGTCCAGGCGCTCACACTGAGCTTTCCCGGCGAGCCGCTGCCCGACGCGGATCGGCTGGTCGTCGTGCCGCTCATATTCCGCGAGCAGCACCTCGCGGACCTGTGTGCGATCGCGCCGCCCGAAACGGATACCGTCCAGTTGGCGTCTCGCCTGACGTTTTTTGCGCCCCTGATCGCGCTGGCGCTGGCGGCCAACCGCCCGCCTGCCCGGCACAACGAGTGGGGCGCGGCGGTGCAGCAGGAGCACGATCGGCTGGAAGCCGTGCTCGACGCCACCAACGACGCGATCCTCATGGTCGATACCACCGGGGAACTCGTCATCGTGACGCTTCAGTTCGAGCGGTTTACCGGCATCCCGCGTTACGAAGTCCTGGGCCAGCCGCTCGAAACGCTGGCGCACCGCATCGAAACGCAGCCCGGCCTGCCCGAAGCGCTGGCGAGCGTCCTGCGCGCCCTGTCGCACAATCACACCGAAAGCCTGGGCAGCGAGATCGAAATTGACGAGCCGCAGCACCGCATCCTGGTGTGGTACAGTCTGCCCGTCTACAGCCAGGACGGCACGCTCCTGGGCCGGATCTTCGTCTTCCGCGACGTCATGCGCGAGCGTGAAGTCGATCGCCTGAAAGCGGAATTCACCACGCTGATCTCGCACGAGCTGCGCACGCCGCTGACCTCCGTGAAGGGCTTCAGCGACCTGATCCTCGAAGCAGGCGAGGGCGCGCTGCCGCCGGAAGCCCGCGAATATTTAGAGATCATCGCGCTGAACGCCGACCGGCTCGTGCGGCTGATCAACGACATCCTCGACATCACCCACATCGAAACGGATCGCGTCGATATCAGCCCCAGGCTGTGCTCGCTGCCCGAAACGATCGAGCAGGTGTCCGCCGCGCTCCAGCCCTTGATCCTGGAGCGCCAGCACCGCCTGACGGTGGACATCGAGCCGGACCTGCCGCAGATCTGGACCGATCCGGCCCGTATGGTGCAGATTCTCTCGAACCTGCTCGGCAACGCGGTGAAATACACGCTCCGGCCCGGCGAGATCACGGTCGCGGCGCGGTATATTCAATCGGTCGAGGCGCTGCCGGAGACGGCCACCCGCGACCAGATCCTGCCCTGCGTGCTGGTCAGCGTGCGCGATACCGGGCTGGGCATTGCCGACGTAGATAAGCCCCATCTGTTCAAGCGTTTTTACCGGGCCAACAACGAAGCCACGCGGCTGGTCGGCGGCACGGGATTAGGCTTGATGCTCGTCAAGTCGTTTGTGGAAATGCAGGGCGGGCAGGTATGGTTTGAATCGGAAGTCGGACAGGGTTCCACCTTTTACTTCACAGCGCCCGTGGTTGAAAGCAAAATGATCCTGGGAGATGCAGCGCTCTAGCGCACGCGAAAGGAGAAAAGCGGCGGAACAATTAAGATTGGCACGCCGCGTTAATTATGAGCCGGATTCTGGTTGCCGAAGATGAACCCCACATTTTGCTGCTCGTCCAGCGTAAATTGGAAGCGGCAGGGCACACGGTAATTGCTACCGATAACGGAAATGATGCCCTGGAAATAGGTCTCAACAGCCGTCCCGATCTACTGCTGTTGGATATCATGCTGCCCGGACGCGAAGGTCTCGAAGTGTGCGCCGAAATCAAAAACGCATACGGGGTGGGCGCGCCGCCCGTGATCCTGATCTCCGCGCTCGGCCAGCAAAATGACGTGGAAGCGGGCATTGCTGCGGGGGCCGACGACTACATCATCAAGCCGTTTTCGCCGCGTGTACTGCTGGAACGCGTCGAGCGCGCCCTCTACACATAGTAGAACAAACGGCAAAAAGCTAGAACAAAATATTAAATTCGTAAAAAATGAGAGTGAGTTAACGCTCCCATTTCAAAGAAGAATGTTTAGTAATGTAATCCGTAATCTCAGTACGTTAAAATAAAGATACATTTGAGGTGGAAAATGCTCCCGGCCCAAATCCCGCTTACCCTAGAGCATCTCTTCCCCACCCCGTCCATCTCAAATGTAAAGGACCGTACCCCGGTCCTTTTTATTTCCCTCTTTATTCTACGTTCACTGTTCCGGCAGCCGCGTAATCGCCCCCGGACGCGTTTTCCTGGCTGACCGCGAGCGGCTGCCCGTCGCCATACCAGTACACACGCACGCCCACCTCGTACGATCCTAGCGGCAGGCCGGGCGGGATCGCCAGCAGGTGCGCGTCGAAATACACGCTGCCCGGCTGCCAGCCGCTCGTCGGCGCGTGACCGTCCAGCGGCGAGCTGTCGTGCTGCGCGACGGTCGCGCCCTCTGCGTTCGTCAGGAACACCGACACGCTGTAGTCGAGCGGCGGCGTCTGATCCGCCGACCACCACAGCGCCACCTCGATCGTGTCGCCCGGTGCGGCGGCAGGCGGCACGTCCGCGCGGCGCAGCGCGAACAGATCCCCGAACGCGGCGAGCTCGCCCGCCGGGATCTTGTCGTAGCGGTAGCTGTAGAGCGGCGTGCCCAGATGATCGACCGACAGCGCCGCCGTGCGCTGGAATCCGGCCCGGTCGATCAGATCGCCGTATTCGTCCAGCGGCGCATCGCCCCAGTAGATCAGCCAGAACGCGTCCTGGTGATTCAAATACTCGAGCAGCGTGGGCAGAAACAGCGTCTTGTACGTGTCGCGCCATTCGCGCAGCGACACACGCGGCGTATCCTCGCCCATCTGCCGGTCCACGTAATACCGCGCCGGGAAGTCCCCAACCCAGATATCCATCAGCACCGGTTCGTCGTCCAGGTGATGCTGCGTGACGTTGCGGACCACCGCGCGCCAATCGGGATAGTGCCGCCGCGCGTCCACCGTGGTCAGTCCCACCGCGACGATCACCGTCACCAGGAATAGCCGCGCGGTGCGATCCAGGTTGGTCAGCCCGTGCGCGATCAGCAGCGCGATGGCGGGCACGATCAGCAAAAAGTTGCGCTCGGTCAAAAACTGGCTGCGCGAGTTGATGTACACCGTGAGGCCGGTCATCAGCTCGATCCACAGCGCGGGATAGAGCACGGGCCACACCGGGCGCAGACTCACCCGCGGCCACGCCGCGCGCCGGGCATACACCAGCGTCACCAGCCCTAGCAGCATCAGCCCAGCCATCAGCCCGTAATGGCTGCCGAACAAGACCTGCCGCACGGCCCTATATGTCTCGATGCTGTTCGGCACGGAGTTCTGGTAGTAAAGCGGGTTGTCCCAGCGCACGTCGTTCTGGCGGATGACGACCGGCAGCCAGGGTAAAAATCCCACCCCGACCGCGCCCAGCAGAAACACGCCTTGCGCCAGCTTCGCGCGCGGACGCACGCACAGCAGCAGGTGGAAGCCCTGCGTCATCAGCACGAACGCGCCCAGGTAATGCGTGTACATCAGCGCCAGCGACGTCAGCACCCACCCCACCCGGCTGGCCCGCGTGGAATGCCGCACCCAACGCACGTAAAACAGGCTGGACAGCACGGCGAAGGTCGCCATCAGCGCGTAGTGGCGCACCTCTTGCGACAGGTCGATGTGCAGGTCGGCCAGCGCCAGCAGCAGCGCCGCCAGCACGCCCGCCTTCGCTCCGAACAGCGCCCGGCCCAGCGGCGCGATGCCCGCCACCGCCACCACGCCGATCAGAATGCCCAAAAAGCGCGTGGCGAATTCCGTCTCGCCTGCGACGCCGCGCCAAAGGTTCAGCAGCACGAAGTACAGCGGCGGGTGCTGGTCGTAGACCATCGTGCGCACCACGTCGCCCACGCCCGGCCCTTTGCTCAGCAGCATGGTCCAGCCCTCGTCCTCCCACAGACTGCGAACCCCGGCGTCGTGCGCGCGCAGCGCAAACGCCAGCAGGAGGATCAGGGTGAGCAGGGCGAGCCGCCCTTTGTTGGAGACAGCAGGGAAAATGCGGTGTTCCATGCAGACCGGTCGCTTTCAAAGTGGATGCACCGCGATTGTACCGCACGGGAAAAGCCGCGCAATGCGCCGCCTGGATGCGGCATTTAAAAATTTCAATTTGTTTCCAACAATTTCTATCAGAAAAATTTACGCTCTTCAGCCCGGAGACCATTACTTTAGTACAGGGTTGTGCTATGCTTGTGGTATCCTGCACGGGAAACACGTTCTCAAGCGAGACTTGATCGATGCTCCCGGAATCGAACGACATGTATACGCGCATATGGTGGAATGACAGCGAGGTGGTGTTCGTCGCCTGGACTGAGTCGGCGTTGGTGTTTCGCTGGCCGGAAGGCACGCACAACAATCGCGGCATCATCCAACTGCCACGCGGCGCTGCGCGGCGGCTGGCCCAGCGCGGAATTCTGCGCATCGACGGCGAAGCCCCCGGCTGGTTTTACGGGCGGCTGACCGAGTCGGTCGATCTTGAGGAATTGGAGCCGGTCCGGCCCGCCCCGGTGCAGCCCGCGCCCGTGCCCGCACCGCCACCTTCCCCACCGCAGCCCGTGAAGATGTCCGGCGCGACCCTGCGGAACATCGTCGGACGCATCATCCGCAAGCTGACCGGCGACGAGCTTCAGCCCGCTACAGCAGCGGCATCTGCCGGGCTGGACGGTGACCGTCCAGCAAGACATAGGGTGCAGCCCGAGTCGCGTTAACCACCCCCACCGCCCGCAGCGCGGACAGGTCACGCAGCGGCGATTCTCGCCGCGCGGCCACGATGCGCTCGGCGCTCTTGACCCCAATTCCCGGCACACGAACAAGTTCCTGCGGCGACGCCGTGTTGACCTCGACCGGTGTTTCGGACAGGTTTTGCTCGGCCCAGATCTGTTTTGGGTCCTGGTTCAGCGGCAGATCCCCGTCCGCCGCGAAGGGCAGTTCTTCCGTCTCGAAGCCGTAATCGCGCAGCAGAAAGCTGGCCTGATACAGCCGCAGCTCGCGGACCGGGTCCGTCGGCGCGGCATTATCCAGCGGCGTATCGATCACCGGGCTGAACGCGGAAAAATACACGCGCGCTAGCTTGAGCTGGCTGTACAGCATGCCCGTCGTGCTGAGCAGCTCCACGTCGCGCTCGCCTGCCGGACCCACCACGAACTGCGTCACGCTGCTGGATCGCAGGCCGCCGCCGCTCTGCTGGCGCAGCTCCTCGATCCACTTCAGGCGCGTCAGCAGTTCGTCCGCGAACCACTTGCCCGGCGCGAGCCGTTCCAGGCGGTCGGCGTTGGGCGCTTCGAGGTTGATCGAGACGCGGTTCGCCAGTTTCATCGCCGCGCGCACCTGATCGCGCTCCGCGCCCGGCATGATCTTCAGGTGGATGAATCCCCGGAACTTATACTTCTCGCGCAGGATCGTCGCCGTGTCGATGATCTTGTCCTGGCTGGTGATCCCGCCGCGAATGATGCCCGACGACAGGAACAGCCCCTCCACCGCGCGCTTGCGGTAGAGCGCCATGAATCCGCTGGCGATGTCGTCGGGGGAGATCGTGCGGCGCTTCATCTGCGTGCGGCCCGCGCGGAAGGGGCAGTAAAAACAGCCGCGTTCGCAAGCGGTCGTCGTCATCGTCTTCAGCACGGCCATCTGGCGGCTCCCCGCCGTGACGTGCGCCACGCAGCCGCTGAGATCGACCGGGCCGCGATGCGAGCGGGGCGCTCGTTCCTGCTGGGGCGAATCCCCTACCGGCTCGAATTCCGTCATGCCGCGCGTGGCTTCGAGCAGATCGTGACCGTCCATTATTCCGGCTCCGCGACTCGATGGAAATGGTAGAGAAAGTATACCGAACTTATGTTCTAACTGCAACTCCTGAATCATTCCCGCGTATAAAGAATTGGTTGGGGAACATCTGCCGGTCCGGCGGGGGTTTGATAGTTCATTGCTGTCCCACTTCACCTCATCTTGCCTGCGGACGGGCCTCTTTAACTTCCCCTGCATCTGGAGTAGAACCATGCGTATGCGTTCGGTCATTCCCGTACTGTTCGCGTGCCTGCTGGCCGTCTCATCTGTCCTGCCGGCCTTTGCCCAGGATGGCGACACCGTGCCGCGCTTCGAGCCTGCGCCCTGCCCGTTTGACACAACCCCAGGGATGGCCGTGGAGTGCGGGTTCGTCGTCGTGCCGGAAGAACACGGCAATCCCGACAGCGGCACGATCCGCCTGTCGGTCGTGCGCTTCCCCGCGCAGAGCGACAACGTTCAGCCCGATCCGGTGATCATGCTCTCCGGCGGTCCCGGTGAAAAGACGACCGCCAGCGCCTTGAACATGGCCACCATCTTTGCGCCCATCTCGCCCGACCGCGACCTGATCGTGTTCGATCAGCGCGGCGTCGGCCTGTCTGAACCGGCGCTCGAATGCCCCGAGTGGACCGAGGCGCAGTATGACACGCTGGATGAGGTCGATCCTGAGGAAGCGCTGCGTAAACCGTACGAGGCGCTGCTCGCGTGCGGCGCGCGCCTAGAGAGCGAAGGCGACAACCTCTCGGCGTACAATTCACTGGAAAACGCGGCGGACGTGGCCGACATCGTGACCGCGCTCGGTTACGAGCAGGCCAACCTGATCGGCATATCCTACGGCTCGCAGCTCGCGCAGTTCGTCATGCGCGATCACCCCGAAGTGGTGCGCAGCGCGATCATCGACTCGGTGCTGCCGATTGACGCGAGCTTCTTTATCTCGTCGCTGGATACCAGCTACGCCGCGTTGAACCGGCTGCTGGATGCCTGCGCCGCCGACGAGACGTGCAGCACGGCCTATCCCGATCTGCGTCAGGTCCTGTTCGATACCGTCGATCAACTGAACGCCGGTCCGGTCCCGATGACCCTGACCGATCCGCTTACGGGTGACACGTACGATGCCTACCTGAACGGCGACGGCCTGATCGGGACGCTGATGTACTACCTGTATCAAGCTCCGACTATCCCCATGCTGCCGAGCGCGATCTACGATGTGGCGCAGGGCAACTATGATGTGATCACGCAGTTGAACAGCTCCACGCTGCTGTCGCTCAACACGCTCAGCCGGGGTATGGAATATTCGGTGTTCTGCGCGCAAGATCCGGTCGGGCACACGTCTGAGGAGTACCTTGAGCGGCTGAACAGCCTGCCGCCCCAGGTGCGCGGCACGGCGGACATCGAAGTGCAGATGGAATACAACCCGATCGACGGCTGCGCGCAGTGGCCCGTCGAGCCGTTGGACCCCGCCGACCTTACGCCGCTGGTGACGGATCTGCCCGTGCTGGTGCTGGCGGGCCAGTTCGACCCGGTGACGCCGTTCAGCCATGCCGAGCACGTCGCGGCCAACCTCAGCCATGCCTATCTGTACGAGATCCCGGCGGTGGGCCACAGCGTGCTGGTCAGCAGCACCTGTGCGGATTCGGTTGCGACGCAGTACATCGACGATCCGTCCACCGAGCCGGATACCGCGTGCATCGACGCGCTGGCTCCCGTCGAGTTCTACGTGACGGGGCAGGCGATCACGATGGTCCCCATGCAGAACGACACGTTCGGCTTCGCGGGCGCGATCCCCGATGGCTGGCAGGAACTGTCGCCGGGCGTATACGCCGAGTCGATGATGAGCCAGAGCGTGCTGCTTGAGCAGGCGCTGCCCGGCGACGAAGCGACCGTGACGACCCTGCTAGCGCAGCAGTTGGGGATGGCGACCTTCCCCGAAGCGGACGGCACGCGCGAGGCCAACGGCCTGACGTGGACCCTTTACACGTTCGACATGCAGGGCCAGCCCTCGAATCTGGCGGTCACGTCCTCGAATGGGACGGGCTACCTGATCTGGCTGATCACCACCGCCACCCAGCACGACGACTACTACACGCAGATCTTCCTGCCTGCCGTGGACGCGCTGACCCCGTTGGGATAACGCAGCCCGATCTGGGCTTCCACAGCACGAGAGATGCCGGGGCGCAGCGCTGCGCCCCGGCGTTTTTGTGGAACGCGATTTGCACGCCAAACAGTACGGGCGCGATTCTGTACCGGAATCGCGCCCGTATTGATCTGGCTTAGAGCGTGCAAACCCACCCCTACAAACCCCATCGGGCGCTGCCTGTCTCCCCTCTCCAACCCAGATTGGAGAGGGGCCGGGGGTGAGGTTGCTTTTTGCCCTTGCCTTTGCTTTTCCCTGTTCCCTAACTCCTGGTCCCTGATCCCTACCGTTTGGGGGCCGGGGGTGAGGTCTGCTTTTTGCTCTTGCCCTTGCTTTTCGATGTTTCTACTCTATCGCTTTCAGTCGCCCCAGGCCGAGATCAACTGCTGCTGGCCGTTGACCACCACGACCCAATGCGGCTTCCAGCCGATGCCGAACGCGTCGAGGTAGATGTCCTTTTTGTACGGCGTGATGCGGTAATCTTCAACCGTCGCCGCGACGCGCGCCCACTTCTCCTGGATCTGCCGCAGCACGTTTTCCATTTCGGCGTGCAGAATGTCCATCTGCGCTTCCAGCTCCGCGATGGCGGCCTCGGCGTCCACGAGATCTTCCTGCACGTAGTTCTTGTAGCGCCGCGCGCGGCTCACGCGGGAAAGCGTATACGTCGTGCGCCCGCGCAGCAGGCTGAGCAGCGCCTCGCCCGTGGTGAACATTTCCTCGTTTTTCACCGCGTCGTACTGCTGCTGCCCCGCCGCCAGATCGCGCGCCTTCTTGCGCAGCTTGGCTTCCAGGTCATCGAACTTCTTGTCGTACTGGCCCATGATCTTATCCAGTTCTTCGTCGCGGGCCTGCCGCGCCAGCGTCTGCGCCTGGACCAAAAAGTCGCGGCGGCTCATGCTCGGCTGGCCGTAGAGGTCCAGGTCCGGGTTATGCATCAGGACGAGACTGGCCGTCTGGTAAATATAGTCCACCACCTCGCGCTTGAGTTCGGTGATGCGTTTGCTGTCCGCCAGACCGGGCGAAAGCTCCCCATAGCCGCCTTCCATCAGCGGCGTCTGGCTGAGATCCTTCGGATCGGTGTACGGCGCGCGGTATTCGTCCCAGTGGATCAGCCCGGCCCGCGCGACGTGCGGCACGTGGTAGGCGTAGGGCTGCACGGTCGTCGCGCTGCTCTTGCGATCGGTGTAGCGCGCCTGCGCCTGCGCGATCAGGATCGGGCGGTACATCAGCGCCGCGCCGCCGTAGCTGGACACCGGGATGCCGGTCTTGCGCTCCCACGTCGCCAGGGCCTGCTCGCGCGAGACGGTCGTCGGCAGGTAATACTGCGCGGTGG
>NZ_DAISHJ010000118.1:0-16154 GCF_036822615.1 Aggregatilinea sp.
CCTGCGCGCTCGACCGCGACCGACAGGTAATAGAGGAACTGCTGCATCACGGCGATCCACTCGTCGCCCGGATCGGTGTGCCACGCAAAGCCGATGATGCGGCTTTCCCCGGCGCGCAGGTTCTGGGCGATCACACTGGGGCGGTACTTCAGCTTGCGCGCCGCCGCGAGCACCTTCTGGCGCGTGGCCTCGCTGACGCGCCCGGTCCCGTTGAGCACGTACGATACCGTCGCGGTCGTCACACCCGCCTCGCGGGCAACATCTTTAATGGTCGCCATGAGTTTCTTCGCTTAAAAATTAGGAAAGAGGCGCTAATTCCATTGTACCTTATTTGCAGAAGGAAACCGTCCGGCGCGGTTAGCGCGTATGGAAGAGTAACGGGGGATCGCACATCGTTGGAGGTGAATCGACCGCTGAATCAGGTTGGAGGTGTCGTGTGAAAGTCTTCTCAGGGATCATTCTGCTGCTGGCGCTGCTGATCGCGCCGGGAGCGAGCAGCGCGCCGCGCGCCGCCGCCCAGGGTGACGCGGGCCGCATCGCCATCGCCGGGAGCGACGGCAACCTGTACGTGTACGACGTGGCATCGAGCGAGGCGACCGCACTGACCGCCGACGCCGTGCCGGGTATCAAGCAGTACAGTTGGCCGACGTGGTCCACGGATGGGCGGCTGGCCTATTTTGGCGTCGATCTGACACAGGAAAACGATCCGTACCGGCTGGGGATTTTCGTCCAGCCCGCTGGCGGCAGTCAGGCCGAACTCGTCTACAGCGCACTCGACGAGACGTTCACCTATGCGTACTGGGCGCCCGCCGACTGTGCGGCGGCGGACTGCCGCGACCTCGCCGTGCTGTACACGGGCCGGAGCGGGCTGGCGCTGCGCCGGGTGCGCGTGGCCGACGAGGTGACGGTCAGCGAACTGGGCACGGGCGGCCCGTTTTACTGGGACTGGTCGCCGGACGGCCAGTCGATGCTGTGGGCGCGCAACGGCAACAGCCTCGAAATTTACGACATCGCGGCGGAAACCGTCGTGACGCAGCTGCCCGACATGCCGGGCCTGGAACGCGCGATCGACTGGTCGCCCGTGGACGACCGGCTGCTGGCCGCCGTGCGCGTCTCGCCGCAGCGCTCCGATCTGACCGTGTTCGACGGCAACGCCCGGCAGGTGATCGCGCCAGGACTGCGCGGCGTGATCAGCTTCGAGTGGTCGCCAGACGGATCGCAGGTCGCGTACGTGGCCGGGGACGAAGCGCTGCACGTCGTGAACGTGGCCGACCAGACCGAGGCCACCACGCCCATCGAGGGCGCGCTGGCGTTTTTCTGGTCCCCGGACGGATCGCAGATCGCGTACCTGTCGCGGGTCCGCACGCCCGGCGGCACGCTGGCGAAGCCCGCGCCCCAGGTCGAACTGCGCCTGCTGTGGAGCACGCTGGACGTAGCCGCCAACCAGACCGCCGGGCTGAGCGCGTTTCTGCCCAGCGAGGATATGCTCTACTATCTGAACTTCTACGACCAGTTCGCGCGCAGCCACCGCCTGTGGTCGCCGGACAGCCGCTATCTCGTCTACGGGCAGATCCTCGCGGATGGCGGCCCTGTCGTCACGCTGCTGGACACACAGACGCCCTCGCAGACGCCCGTCAAGCTCATGGACGGCTCGATCGGCATTTTTAGCTGGGGCTAGGAATCAGGGGACAGGGAAAGCTGGACACGATAGACCGGGGCGCATCATAATAAGCGAGCAGATGGCATACATAGAGGCAGCCCCATGATTTTTAGCAAGGACCGAGATCCCAGGTTGATTACCGTGCGGCGCGGCGGCACCCTGCTGGACGCCGATCATCGCCTTCTTGCAGTGTGGGCGGCAAACTGCGCGGAACATGTGCTGCACTTCTTCGAGCAGGTCCAGCCCGGGGACGACCGCCCGCGCCATGCGATTGAGCAAGCGCACGCTTGGGTGCGGGGTGACGTGTCGATGACGCAGGCCCGCACCGCCGCCGGGCACGCTATGGGCGCGGCCAGAGATCTGAGCGGCGCGGCGCGGGAAGCGGCTTATGCCGCCGGGCAAGCGGCGGCAGTGGCGCACGTGGCCGCGCACGAACTGGGCGCAGCGGCCTACGCGATCCGGGCCGCACGCGCGGCGGCGTCCAAAGCTGAACGGGTGGAGGCCGGTCGCCTGGAATGCCAGTGGCAGCGCGCGCAGCTTCCCGGCGAGATCCGGGAACTCGTGCTTGACGATCAGCGGCTGCGCAACCAGTACTGCTGGTTCGTGTTCGACTGCTGACCGGTCCGCCCCGGCCCGCTGCGCCGATCTAACTGTGTCATCGGCCCCACGAAAATCAACAAAGTCGTTCGATCAATGCTGAAGGGAACAGGATCAGGGCCAGGGCAGCACGCCCCGACCTCTGCCCCCTGTTCCCTGCACTTTGTTATCCGCAGGCGTCCAGGTCGCGCCACTTGGCCACCGTATCGTCGGTCGCCAGCGTGTCCTCGCCTTCCCCCAGGGTTGCGGTAAGCTGCCGGTTGGCGATCTCCTCGCAGTCCGGCCCCTTCTCGACCTGATCCCAACTGCCGCGCGCGAACTTGTATTCCATGCGCGCGCCTTCGGGGATTTGCAGCGTCAGCGTCCAGTGCGTATCGTCCACCTGCTCCATCAGCAGCCCGGCGGGGTCCCAGCTGGGATAGTCGGACGTGCCGAAGCTGCCCGCCAGGTACACGTCGCCCTCGGTGTTTTCCGGCACGGTGACGTTGAACACCACCGGAACCATGCCCTGCGTGACGCTCACGCCTTCGGCCAGCGCCGGATCGGACTCGTTCAGCGAGCTGTCCACCGCCGTCACCGCGTAGGTGTAGTCCGTGCCTTCGGCCACGGCCTTATCGGTGTACGTCGCGCCCTGGTCCATCGGGATTTCGGCCAGCAGCGACTGCTCGCCGCTGTCCTCGGACCGGTAGACGCGGTACGCGTACAGATCGTCCGCCACCGACGGTTCCCAGGTCAGGATCACGCCGGAGAGCGTCGCGCGTTTGACGGTCAAGCCCTCAGGCGCGGGGGGCGGCATCGTATCGTCGGACGCCTGCACCGTCACCTGCGGGTAGGTGCCGTCGTCGTACGTGGCGAGCGTCCACGACTCGCCCGCATTGGTGCTGAAGCGCGCCACGGCCTCGTAGTCTCCCGCCTCGTCTGGCGCAAGCGACGCCGCGTAGACGTCCGCACCGTCCAGATCCTCCGTATACTGCATGGGCGTCCACGTCGCCGCGGCCAGATCGCCGTCCGCCGGAACGAGCGCCACTTCGGCCAGTACACCCTGCGCTGCGCCGTCCACGTCGGTCACGCCCGCGATAGTGATCGCGGCCTGAATGTCCACCGTCGCGCCCACCGTCAGCGGCACGACCAACGGCTCGGCGGGCGCCTCAGTCGCGGGCGCGCCGTCCACCACGTAGGCCACGGTGTCGATGGTCGCCGCCGGGATCGCCTGGGCGCTTTCGCCCTGCGCGCCGACCAGCCCGTCTTCACCCACGGCGGCCACGGTGTAGAAGTAGCGGAAACCGTTGGCGACGGTCGTGTCCTCGAACGTCGTATCCGTCACAGGCGCGTCGCTGACCGGCTCGAAACCGCCCGCCGCGACCGGGCTGCGATACACCACGTAGCCCGACGCGCCCTCGACGGCGTCCCAGCTCAGCGCCACGCTGCCCGCACTGCCTTCGGCGCTCAGGCCGGTGGGCGGCTCCGGCGCAGCGAACGGCGCATCTGCCGTCACCGTCCAGGCGTTGCCGCTGTTGGCCGGGACGGTCACGCTGGCCGTGCCGCCATCCGTGCCGATCGCGTCGGCTTCAAAGACCGGCAGCAGGGTCAGCCCCGTGGGCAGCAGCCCGCCGAACGCCAGATCGACCGTCTGATCGTCCGCGCTGTTGTTCAGCACCACGATCGCCGCGTTGCCGCTGGCCGTATCCGTGCGCAGGAAGGCGTAGATGCCACTCGCATCGTCCGCCGCCAGCGTGATCATCGCGCCTTCGCGCAGGGCGGGATTGGCGTGACGCAGCGCGCCCAACGCCTGATAGTAGGACAGCATGTCCTCGTCCGGTGCGGGGTAGGCGTCGCCCTCCGTGTCCGGCCAGGGATACGGCGCGCGGTTGTACGGATCGTCTTGCAGGTTGCCGCCGCTGTCGGGAATGCTGGGCGCGTCGATGGCGATCTCGTCGCCGTAGTACACGGTCGGCGCGCCGGGCATGGTGTACTGGAACAGCGCCGCCAGCTTTTGAAGCTGCGGATCGTCACCCACCACGAAGAACAGGCGCGACGTGTCGTGGCTGTCGAGCAGGTTCATCATGGCGTGATAAGCCATCGGCGGGTAGTCTTCCTCGATGGCGCGCACCGATGTCTCGGCCTCGCTCGGCGTCAGCGCGTAGATGATGCGGTCGCCGTTCGAGTCGTTGTCGGTGTATTGCTCGTCGCGCACGAAGCCCAAAATCGCGCTGCGCAGGCGGTAATTCATGGTCGAGTCCCACTCTTTACCCAGCAGCCAGCGCGAGGCGTCGCCCCATTCCTCACCGATGATCACGCCTTCGGGATCGACCTGCCGCACCACAGAGCGGAACGCCTCCCAATACAGCGTGCCGCGCCCGCCGGGGTCAATGTCGCCCGCCACGTCCAGCCGCCAGCCGCCGATGCCCGCGTTGCCCCAGGTGCGCACGACGCTGTCGTCATCCAGGAAGATGTACTCGCGCGGGCCGATCTGCGAATTATCGATCTTGGGGATGCTGTCGAAGCCCGCCCAGGACGTGTAATACGTCGCGCCGTCGGGGTTATCCACGCAGGCGTCGGGCTGGTTGAGGCGCGGCGCGATGAACAGGAACCAGTCGCGGTAGGGCGATCCGAGATCCTCGCACGCGCCCGCCTCGCCATAGAAGCGGTGGTAGCGGTCGAAAAAGACGCTGTCCGACGAGACGTGATTGAACACGCCGTCCAGAATGATCCGGATGCCGCGCGCGTCGGCTTCCTGCACCAGCGTCTCGAAGGTGTCCATGTCGCCCAGGTACGGGTCGATCTTCTTGTAGTCGGCGGTGTCGTAGCGGTGATTCGAGCGCGCTTCGAAGATCGGGTTGAAGTAGATCGCCGTCACGCCCAGCTCTTGCAGGTAGTCGAGCTTTTCGATCACCCCCGCGAGGTCGCCGCCGTAGAAGTCGCTGTTATAGTAGCCCTCGCCGCTGGGGGCCGTATTCACGCGCCCGTCGACGGGTTCTTCGTTCCACGTCTCGTGGAACAGCAGCGGCAGGCTGCCGTAGAACACTTCCTCGCCGTCCACGGGATCGTTGCTGGTGTCGCCGTCGCGGAAGCGGTCGGGGAAGATCTGGTAGATGATCGCGTTGCGCATCCATTCGGGCGTGTAGTAGTCGGGATCGTAGACCGTGATCTGGTAGCTCAGGTCCGGGCTTTGCGCGTAGGCCGCGCCGGGCCCACCCTCCAGCGACGCGACGTAGTTGCCGCCGCCGGGCCGGGTATCGTCCTCGTAGTAGAGCGTCTCACTGCCTTTGGACAGGATGAAGCGGTACCAGTAGACGGTCGTCTGGCGACCCACGTCCACCGACGCTTCCCACAGGTCATAGCCGTCGGGCGTGGTCGCCGCGACGCTCATCGGAATGAGCTGCTGCGATTCTTCCATCGCGTCGAACAGGCGAAGCTGCACGCTGTCGAGGTCGCCCGCCGCCGCGCGCAGTCGCAGCGTGACGGTCGTTTCCGTGGTCACCGCACCGCCGGGCGTGCGGTAAAGCGAGTCGCGGCTGTCGTGCAGCAGCGCCGCCTGATCGATGCCGTCCTGCGCGCGCGCAGGCGTGGCCGTCAGCGGCAGTGCCGACAGTAAAAACGCCGCCACCAGGATCGCGGTCAAAACACTCTTGGACTTACGCCACATAGAGAGTCTCCTATTTGAAATATGCTTCCGGGGGAAAACAATAACGGGCGAGTGCCCCTAGTTGATGCGTTAAAGGTCAACCAGATTGCAGCGATCAGACGGTCGTGGTTGCTCCGCCCAGGGTAGGGGCGTATTGCAATACGCCCCTACGTGATCGATGGTAACTTTGGCTAACCGCCGACTTAGCCCTTGACCGAGCCGAGCGTCAGGCCGCTGATCAGGTACTTGGAACTGTACAGGAACAGCGCCACGACCGGGATCGTGATCAACACCGACGCGGCGGCGTAAAGGCCCCACTGCGTCTGGAAGTTGCCGACGAAGTCGTTCAAGCCCAGCGGCCACGTGCGTATCTCGTCGGCCTTCAGGATCACATTGGCGACCTGATATTCCGACCACGCGTTCAGGAAGTTGAACAGGAAGATCACCGCCAGCGCAGGTGTGGAGAGCGGCAGCACGATGCGATAGAACGCTTCCAGGCGGTTCGCGCCGTCCACCATCGCCGCTTCTTCCAGGTCGTACGGGATCGTGTCGTAGTACCCCCGCAAGATCCAGATCGACAGCGGGATGGCCGTGGTGATGTAGGCCAGCGCCAGCCCCAGCAGGTTGTTTTGCAGCCCCAGCCGCGACACGATGATGAAGATCGGGATCAGCAGCATACCCGCCGGGATCATCTGCGTGGAAAGCAGGATTAGCAGCGCGGGCGAGCGCCCGGGGAAACGCCAGCGCGAGAACGCGTAGGCGCTGGTCGCGGCCACGATCACGCCGATGATCGACACGACGATCGTGATCAGCGCGCTGTTCCAGATCCACAGCGTAAAGTTCTGCTCGGTGAACAGGTTGGTGTAGTTTTCCAGTGACGCGTTTTCAGGGATGATCGCCAGCGACGACGACAGCAGCGTTTGCGTGGGCCGCAAAGAGACCGTCACCACGCGCGACACCGGGTAGATGGTGATGATGCTGTAGAAGATCAGGAAGCCGTGATCCGGGTAAGCGACCAGGATCGCCAGCCAGATCGCGCCCAGCAGATACAGGACGTTCATGCCCTGTGTCAGCATCAGCAGCACGCCCGCCACGAGCACGATCGGGATCAGCCCGCCGCGAATCCGGCGCAGCCACAATGCAGAAGGTGCTTCGTAGGGACGCTCGTCCACGTAGCGCTGGCGGTAGGTATCGAGAATACTCATGACGACTCGTACACTCCCTTCAAAGCCCCGCTGCTCGTCACCCAGAAGCTAGCGAACAGGAACAGCACGAAGAAGATGATCAGCGAGAACGCCGCCGCGAAGCCCAACTGGAACTGGCCGTTTTCACCGAACGCCGCGTTGTACAGGGCGGTCACGAGGATATTGGTGCTCTCGTTCGGCTCGCCTTTCGTGATCAGGTAAATGACGTTGAAGTTGTTGAAGGTCCAGATCACGTCCAGCGTGACGATGGGCACGGCGACGGGCCGGATCAACGGCACGGTCACGTTGCGGAAGCGCTGCCATGCGTTCGCCCCGTCGATCTCCGCCGCTTCGTAGTATTCCCCGGCGATGGATTGCAGGCCGCCCAGCAGCGTCACCATGTAGAACGGGATGCCCAGCCAGATGTTGACGAACGTTACCGCGATGAACGCGGGCAGGGGCGTATAGAGCCAGTTGACCGGGTCCAGGCCGATCTGCGTCAGCAGCGCGTTGACGAACCCGAACTGGTAGTTGAACTCGCCCTTCCAGGCCAGCGCGATGATCGGCTGCGGGATAGCCCACGGCAGGATGATGATCGCGCGGTAAATGCCCCGGAAGCGCAGGCCGGGCCGGTTGAGCATCATCGCCAGGATCATGCCGAAGATGAGGTGGAACACCACGTTCAGCACGGTCCACGCGATGGTAGTGCGCATCAGGCGCGGGAAGGTGGAATTCTGCGTTTGCAGCAGGCGGCCCCAACCGGTCACGTCGCCGGTCGCGGGATCGGTGCGCACAAAGACGCGCTTGAAGTTCTCCCAGCCGTAATTCAGGCTGTAGAGCACGATGTCGCGCTGGGTGGTCGTCACGTTGCGCGGCTCCTCGTTGAGCCAGCCCACCGTGCCGTCGTCCAGCCGGACCTGATAGCGCGAGAAATCGTGCGGCTTGTCGTCCACCACGGTCACCCGCTGATCTTCGTCCAGCTCGGCCAGCACGTCGCCCACGCCGCCGATTTCCGCATAGGCTTCGGCGGTGTCGCTGGTGCTGTAATTGGTCGCAACCTCGCCATCGACCGTCACCCAGCCCATCGTGCCGTCATCCAGGCGGATGCGATGCCACGTCACATCCTTGGAGTCGTCGCGCTCCACGAGCCGCACCTGCGATCCGGCGGGAACGTCGCCCACGGGGTCGCTGTTGGCGCTCGTATCGCTCAGCAGCGTCGCGCCGTCCGCAAGCTCGAACACCTCGACGTCCGTCACGTCGGTCGGGGTAATCCCGGTGAGCCAGCCTTCGATCCCGTCCTCGGTCTTCGCGTGATACCACGTCACGTCGGTATCGTTGTTGGTCGAAACCAGGATCAACTGCTGCCCGGCGCTGATCTCGGCCACCGAATTGCTTTCGGCATCCATCTCGGCGTAGAGCGTCGTTTCGGCGGGAGAGGTGAAGGTCTGGATCGTGCTGGTCGCCTGTTTCTGGACATTAGCCCAGCCGGTCAGGTTGTCGAGCGGATAAAACACCTGATACCACGTGAGGGTGACTTCCTGGATCAACTGCGTTTCTTCGCCGGAAGTTGCCGTGCCGACCACGTCGCTGTCCGGCGACATCTCATCGTGCATTTCCGCCTGATCGGCGGGGAAGAACGACCGGCTGGTGGTGATCAGTTCGGCGTCCACCCAGGCCGTCGTGTTTTCATCGAGGCGGATCTCGTACCAGCTCGTGCGCGCCGATTTCACCTCGCGCCCGCTCGTGCCCGCCGCGACCGTGTCCTCGACCGTCTCGCCGCCGACGCTGTCGGCATAGAGCGGCGCGTCGTCGCGCACGAAGAAGACGTTGTTGGGAACCCACCCTGTCTGGCCGGACGACGTTTGCACCGGCCACCAGTCACGCTCGTCCTGAATATCCAGCACGGTCGCCTTGTACTGGTTGAACGCGCGCACGCAGATCGGGTCTGCACCGCAAAGTTGGGTGGAGGGCGTGCCGTCGTCGTTCAGCTTAACCGGCTGCCCGGAGTAACGAATATAGTTACTAATTTTAGAGCTGCGTCCGGTAATCTTGACCTCGTCGCCCTCTTGCAGATCGAAGGCCACGTCTGCCGTTTCGTTCGGCTCGACGCGCGCCTGATAATCGGTCTGTATCGCCACTTCGGCGTTGGGCGCGGCCTGCCCCAGCGAACATTCCGCGTTGGTAATGTCGGTGTTGGGAATGTAGCAGGAGATGGTCTTGAGGCGCAGGTCAGAAAATGCGAGGCGTAAATTATAAACAAAGGGATAGACGGTAAAAATCAGTAGTGCCGCCGCCGCAGGGGCCACCAGTGTGTAAGGCAGCGCGAACCGGCTTCGGAAAACTTTCGCCACCAGGAGATACACCAGTCCCTCAAGGACTACAGTGGCGACAATCGCAACAAGCAGCAAGGGCAGCAGGCTAAGCAGTCGCTCGACAGCCAGGTCGAGTGTCAGCCCTTTGGCGAGCAGCATGGACATCTCCTTTCAATGAAAAAAGTGAGCAGCGAGTAAAGGCAGGCTCTACTCGCTGCTTCGAGATCCACTGCCGGTGTGACCTCAGATGTTCAGGCTACTCAAGCTCGGCGATGCATTCTTCCGCGAAGGACTGCGCGTTGGCGGCAGCGTCTTCGGGGGTTTCAGAACCATTCATGACGGCCTGATATTCCTGCTTGACACCGTCGAACAGGCAGCGCATTTCAACGTTCACCGGCTGCGGCACGCCCGTCGACAGAGCGGCGGCGCTTTCAGCCGTGAGCGGATCATTCGCCACTTCGGGCGCATCGAATGCCGGCAGGTAACCGGGCAGACGGCCCTGCTCAACCGTGTACTTCAGGATCTGGTCGGTATCGGTGGTGTACCACTCAAGGAAGGCCTGAACGACGTCCAGGTTGTCGCCCGTGGTGGCGGTCGGGATCATCGCGTACGTGCCAGCGATCAGCGGAGCAGGCTGGCCGTCTTCGAACATCGGGAAGGGCGCGAGGCCGAGGTCGTCACCGAGCGCGGCGATCATGCCCGTTTCACCACCCAGGCTCCAGTCGCCATTGATGGTCATGGCGGCCTTGCCGTCCTTGAAGAAACCGTCAAGGCAGTCGTAGTTGCATTCGCTGGCGGTGATTTCGTCGGTGAACTTGAAGTCGTACAGAAGCTGGTACGTGTCGATCAGCGACTGATTGTTCAGGTCGGGGGTCACACCGTCGGCGGCGAAGCCCACGAACGGCACGCTGTCAGGATTGATCGCCTGCATCCAGGGGAACACCCAGAAGCTTTCTTCCTGGCTGAACAGGAACGGCACGAAGCCTTCCACGTCCGCATGTTCTTCCTTGAGCTGCTGGCTGAGTTCGACCAGCTCGTCAACGGTCGCGGGCGGGGTGTCGATCATCGACTTGTTGTAGATCAGCATCAGGTGGTTACCGGCGCTGAAGGGGATACCCCAGATCTGGCCGTTGAGGTTCACGGTGTTCAGGTAGTCGTCCATCGTGAACAGGTCGTCCAGCGGCTGGATGATACCGGCTTCCACGAAGGGGCCAGCTTGGTCGGCCACGGTCCACAGGAAGTCCGGCACGCCTTCGCCCGCCAGAGCCACGGTCTGCAGCTCGGTACGGACTTCTTCAACGTCCTTGGTTTCGATCGTCAGGGTCGAGCCGGGGGCATTTTCCGCCGCCCACTCGTCAAACGCGCCCTGCATATCGATGGCGGTCATGAATTCGGGGGATTCTTTGGTCCACAAGATCAGATCGACCGCCGGAAGCTGTGCGGTTCCTTCAGTCGTAGCGGGATGAACATTAGCGGCAAACGCGGGCACGGTCAGCCCGGCGGTCGTCGCTACGAGAAGTGCGATCACGCCTAGAGACTTAAACGTTCTACGCATCCCTACATATTCCTTTCAGTCAGCGTTGTTCTGTGCCTTATTAGTAGTTGGAGACTTTGCATTTAAATATTGCGGCATTCAGCGCCCGGCAGTGGGAGCCGTCTACCTTTGTTTTTACATCAGTTCGGCTAATTTGACAATATCGGAAAGCCCTTGAACAGAGATGGGCTAAGTCCACCATGAAGTTGCCCTCAGCCCATTCGCAGCACACACTCCAACAACCTTTACCGACGAAACGCGGCGCGATTTGCGTATATAATGGTGACGCATACCACAGGAACCAGCCATCCATTCGGACGGGGCCGGGCGAAACGAGGAGCAAGACAGTATGACGAGCAGGCGAATCTTGGCGCTGATGGCGCTGGCAGGGCTGGGACTGGTGCTTTTGTCCGCGTGTGGAAGCACAGGCGCGGGCGCATCGGGCCTGCCCACGCTGCCGCCGACCATCACCGCGCTGCCCCCCGTGACGCCAACCGACATTCCCGCCCCGGACCCCATCGCGCTGCCCGCCGTCGATTGGGACAACATCGAGCCGTTCCGCGCGGCGATGCGTCCCGCCTACGCGGAGGACATCGACGCGTTCGAGGACGCCAACCGCTACTACATCGAGGCCAGTCTCGATTTCGAGAACGGGATCTCTGTCCTGCGGGGCGCGGAGCGCGTGCGCTACACCAACCACTCCGCCGACACGCTGACCGAGATCGTGTTCCGGCTCTACCCCAACCTGCCCGCGCTGGGTGGGCGCATGACGATCTATCAGGCCGAGGTCAACGGCGTCCCGGTCGATCCGGTCCTGACCGAGCGCCTGACGGCGCTGGCCCTACCGCTCGCGGACCCGCTGGAGCCGGGCGAATCGGTGGAAATGATGCTCCAGTTCAGTGCCACCGCCGAGCGCGGCATGAACGCGTCTTACGGGCAGTTCGGCTACCAGGACGAGGTGTTCTCCGGGCCGGAATGGTATCCCGTGCTCTCCGTCTACCGCGAGGGATCAGGCTGGTGGACCGAGCGCCCCACGCCAACCGGGGACGCGGTGTTCAGCGAGACGGGCCTGTACGAAACCTACCTGACCGTGCCGAAGGATTTCACGGTGGTGATGAGCGGCTCGGAGATCGAGTCGTTCCCGGTGGACGAAAACCGCACGAAGTACCACTACGTCAGCGGCCCCATGCGCGATTCGATCCTGGTCGCCAGCCCGATCTTCGGCAGGCTGACCGAGATGGTGGACGACATCAAGGTCAACGTCTATTTCTGGCCGGGTGGCGAATCGGCAGCGGAAGCCGTGATGATCCAGGCCACCGACTCCGTGCGCGTCTTCAACGAGAACTTCGGGGAATATCCCTACGCGGAATTCGACGTCGCGGAGACGTTCAACTTCACCGGCATCGAGTATCCCGGCGTGGTGGTGATCGCCAACCGAAACTGGGTGCGCGGCAACGCCTTCCTCGAAACGACCGTCGCGCACGAAACAGCGCACCAGTGGTGGTACAGTATCGTGGGCAACAATCAGGTCGATGAGCCGTGGCTGGACGAATCGCTGACGTCCTATTCCGAATACGTGTACGCACGCAACGTCTACAACGAGCGCCGCGCCCAGGAACAGCGCGAAAGCGACCAGGACTACTACAACTTCTATCGCGGCTCCGGCGCGCCCGATCTGCCGCTGGACCTGCCCGTCACGTCCTACACGGACAACAACTACGCCGTGATCATCTACATCAAGGGGCCGCTGTTTTACGCCGAGCTGGAAAACCTGCTGGGGCGCGAAAAATTCCTCGCCGCCGTCCAGCTTTACTACGAGCGTAATCGCTACCGCGTGGTCGAGCCGAACGACGTGCTGAGCGCCTTCGAAGACGCGACCGGCGAGGATCTGGACGCGATCTTTTACCAGTGGGTGGGCGACTTCCCCGGTCTCGATCCGTCCGTGGTGGAGTCCGCCGTCGCCGAAGCGAGCTAGGCGCGGGCCGCGTTTTGACCAAGGCCTGTCCCGCCCCAGAACTTGCACGAGTCTGTTACAATCAAACTAGAATATCAGCCGCCGCCATTCGAGCGGCGGTTCAACTTTAGGAAGATGCAGCGATGGCCGGAACAGCCCCCTGGTGGAAAAACTCACGCGGCGAATATTACGTCATCGCGCAGGGATTTCTGTTCCTGCTGGTCGCCGCCGGACCGCTGCTGGCCGATACGCAGGTGGGGTCGGACGATCTGCGCGTTCCGGCGCTGGCGGCGGGCGGCATCCTGTGCGCGCTGGGTGGGCTGCTGGGGCTGGCGGGCCTATCGGGCCTGGGACGCAACCTGTCCGCGCTGCCGCATCCCAAAGACGACGCCGAGCTGGTCGAAACAGGCCCGTACCGTTTCGTGCGTCACCCGATTTACTGCGGGCTGATCATCGGCGCGATGGGCTGGGGCGTCGCGTTCCGCAGCGTCTTGACGATCGGATTGGCGCTGGTGCTGTTCGTCTTTTTCGACATCAAGTCGCGGCGCGAAGAACGCTGGCTGATGCGCAAGTTCCCCGGCTATGCCGCCTATCGCCAGCGCGTGCACAAGCTGATCCCGTTTATTTACTGAGCGCGTTGCCACGAAACGCCCCACCCGGTAAGATCCGTGCTGCACGTCCGCTTCAACATCACTGACACGCAGGAGAAAGCCGTATGACCGTTCGCGTATTGTTCGTTTGCCTGGGCAACATCTGCCGCTCTCCGATGGCCGAGGCTGTCTTCGCGCATCTGGTGGAACGCGCCGCGCTGGAGGGCGAGATCGAGATCGATTCGGCGGGCACGAGCAGCTATCACATTGGCGAGCGCGCCCACCGGGGCACGCGCGACGTGCTGCGGCGCAACGGCATCGACTACGAGGGCAGCGCACGGCAGGTGATGCAGCGCGATTTCGAGCGGTACGATTACATCCTGGCGATGGACAGCGACAATCTGGCCGACCTGCGCCGCCTGATGCCCAAAGACAGCAAGGCGGTCGTAAAGCGCTTCCTCGATTACGCGGACGGCGTGAAGATCCATGACGTGCCCGACCCGTACTACACCAACCGCTTTGACGACGTGTACGCGTTGGTCCGGCAGGGTGCGGAAGGGCTGCTGGCCGCGATCCGGCAGGAAAAGGGGCTGTAAGCGCGTGGCGGCGATTCCGGCAGCCCTGCGCGACGCGCTCAGCACCCGGCTAGGCGCGCCCGTCACCGCCAGCGAGCCGGTGTACGGCGGCGACATCAACCAGGCGGCGCGCATCGAGGCGGGCGGCACGGCCTACTTCGTCAAGTGGCGCGCCGACGCGCCCCCGGCCATGTTCCCTGCCGAGGCGCAGGGGTTGCGGCTGCTGCGCGCGCCGGACGCACTCCGCGTGCCGGAGGTGGTCGCGCAGGGCGACGCGGACGGCGCGTGCCCGGCTTACCTGCTACTGGAATGGATCGAGATCGGCGGCGGGCGTGACGGCGCGATGGAGGCCCTGGGCGAAGGCTTAGCCCGGCTGCACCGCGTCGAAGCGGACGAGCACGGCCTGGATCACGACAACTTCATCGGGCGGCTGCCGCAGCCCAACTCTCCGATGATGCACTGGGGCGCGTTCTACCGCGACCGGCGCATCGGCGCGCAGGTCGAGATCGCGCGCAGGCTGGGGCGGCTTCCGGCGCGGCGCGCGGATCTGCTGGCGCGGCTGATGGCTCGCCTGCCCGATCTGCTCGACGACGAGATCAGCCCGCCCTCGCTGCTGCACGGCGATCTGTGGGGCGGCAACTACCTCATTGACGCGGGCGGCGCGCCCGTGCTGATCGACCCCGCGGTGTATTACGGCCACCGCGAGATGGATCTGGCGATGACGGAGCTGTTCGGCGGCTTCTCAACGCGCTTCTACGACGCTTACCACGCGGTTTATCCCATCGATCCCGGCTATGGGGACCGGCGGGCGCTGTACCAGTTATACTACATCCTGGTCCACCTCAACCTATTCGGCGAAGGGTACGGCGGGCGCGTCGATTCCATTGCGGCGCGGTACGCCGGAAGAGGGTAACCTGAACCCGGCGGGGGTTCTGGAAAGAGGCACAATGAACGACCTGTATGCACCTTATGAGCTTTCGGACGCGCTGGCGCAGCGGCTCCAGGCGATGCCGAAAGTCGAGATTCACGTTCACCTGGAAGGCGCGACGGACGCCGACACGGTGTGGGGCATGGCGAAACGCAACGGCGTGGCGCTGCCCGCCGCCTCCCTGGACGAGTGGCGCGCGTTTTACGAGTTCCGCGACTTCGACCACTTCATCCAGGTGTACATGAGCGCGGCGGCCTGTATGCAGACCGTGGACGACTTCATCGCCATGACCGAGAGCTTCATCCAGCGGCAGGCGCAGCAAAACGTGCGCTACTGCGAGGTCTTCCTCAGCGCGTCGCTGCTGCTCGACAAAATTCCCGAAGACGAATTGATCGATGCCTTTATCGAGGGCGCGCGCAGTGGCGAGGAAAAATATGGCACGCGCGTCGCCTTCATCCCCGACATCGGGCGCAACCTGCCCGATACGCGCTTCCGCGTGCTGGACTTCGTGCTGAAGGGCCAGGACAGGGGCGCGTTCATCGGCCTGGGCCTGGGCGGCGCGGAAGTCGGCTTCCCGCCGGAAATGTTCACGGACGTGTACGACGAAGCGGCGCGGCACGGGCTGCATCTGGTGGCGCACGCGGGCGAGACGGAAGGTCCGGCCAGCATCTGGGGCGCGCTGCGCAGCCTGCACGCCGAGCGCATCGGGCACGGCGTCCGCGCGCTGGACGACGACACGCTGGTGGACTACCTGCGCGAGACGCAGATCCCGCTGGAAGTGTCGCCCAAGAGCAACTACCGCCTGAAGGTCGTGCCTACCGACCAGCCGCACCCGATCCGCGAGCTGGTGGATCGCGGCGTGTACGTGACGGTCAACTCGGACGACCCGCCGATGTTCTCCACGCGGCTCAACGACGAGTATTTGCTGTTGGCGCAGCAGGGCTTTAGCTGGGGCGAACTGTGGCAGCTCAACCTGAACGGGCTGGAAGCCACGTTCCTGAACGACGCCGACAAGGCCGCCTACCGCGCCGAGTGGGCCGCGTGGGCGCAAACAGCGCTTTAGGGCGTCATTTTGCGTAGGGGTAGGGCTTGCCCTACCCGGCTTTCCCAACAGGCGGCGCTAACATCGCCCCAACGAAACGCAAAAGGCCGGGAATGTAATCGCCCGGCCTTTGTGATTGTTCCAGCCCTCGCG
>NZ_DAISHJ010000119.1:0-2890 GCF_036822615.1 Aggregatilinea sp.
CAGCGCCGCAGCGCGGGCCGCAGCGCGCGCCGCCGCTCGTCCAGCGACGCGGCTTGCAGCGTCGTGACCAGCAGCGCCGTCAGCCCTGCCAGCCCGAACATGACGTACATCATGCCGCGCGCGGGCACGCGGAACATTCCCAGCCCCGGCACCCATCGCACCAGCAGCGGCATCAGCGCGCCCTCGATGCCCACCGCCATCACCAGCCCGAACGCGATCAGCCCGTAGAAATACCACGCCTCGCGCCGGGGCCAGCGGATCATCAGCGGCACGGCCAGCAGCGGCAGCAGCCCCGCGTAAGCGTTGTGCTCCTCGTAAAAGTCCGCACCCCAGTAGAAATAAGGGGCCCAGTCGGGCCGCCCGAACAGCCCCGGCAGCGCCAATGAGAGGTACTGCGCCGGAGGCAGCGCGAACGTATTGGCGAATTCGAGGTCGCCCGCCTCGCGCGAGGCCAGCCGCGTCAGCTCGGCGGCAGGGATCACCAGCGCCGCCGCCAGGATCAGCCCGCCCACGCCGATCGCCGCCAGCCGCCAACCCGCCTCCCAGCCCGCACGTACTTCCTGGCCCTCCGGCGCGGTGCCGATGTGGTACAGCCACAGCGAGATCAGCCCGAAGCCCATGTACACCACCAGCGGCGGATACCCGGCCAGCAGCGCCAGCCCCAACCCGGCCATGCCCGGCAGCAGCGCCGCCCACGTCCCGCGCCGCAGCGCGTAGCGGTACGCCAGCATCACCCACGGGATCCACGCGAAAACCATCATCAGGTTATAGTGGCCGGGGAAATAGTGCGCCGCCGCCCACCCACTCATGCTGAAGATCACGCCCGCCAGCAGCCCGCCCACGCGGCTCGCGCCGAAGCTGCGCGTGAAGCGCTCCATGCCCCACGCGCCGAACCACGTATGCAGCACCAGCACCAGCCCGATCCCGCGCTGCACGCCGATCAGCCACACCAGCCAGTTCAGCGGGTAGAACAGCGCCGCGTGCGGATTGCCGATCACCGGGTGGCCCAGGAACTGCCGGGGATTCCACAGCGGCAACGTGCCGGCCTTCAGCGCCTCGCTGATGAAGGTTTGCAGCGGGTAAAACATCTCCTGCAGGTCTTTGCCGTTGAGCACCGCGCCCGCCTCGACGGGCAGGATCACCTGCCGCAGGAAGATGATCGTCAGAATCGCCAGCGCCAGCGGCGAGAGCCACGGTCGGCGCGCGAGTGTCTTTTCCATACTCGTCCCCTCACTCCGGCCAGCGGATCATCCTCCGCCGCCGCAACATGCCCATCCTCCGACCCCGATTCCTGCCCCCCGGCGCGGCGATCCACGCGCCGCCCACGCCCATCTTCCAATCTCTCGTAGGGGCGTATTGCGATACACCCCCGCTTTTCACGCCCCTATACCTACTCTTGTAGGGGCAGGTTTGTAACCTGCCCTGTTCTTGACTTTCCGCCCGCCCCTGTTTCCCGCTCCCACACCACACACCGCGTAGGGGTAGGGCTTGCCCTACCCGGCTTTTCTCACAACGGGCGATGCAAGCATCGCCCCTACGAAAGCCAGGATATGCTCAACTTGCCACACATGGGGCGTATCGCAATACGCCCCTACACAAACATCACATCCCCCTCAAACCCTGCCTGTCTCCCCTCTCCAACTTGATTGGAAAGGGGCCGGGGGTGAGGTGCTCTTGCCTTTGCCTTTGCTTTTCGACTAACCACTAAAAACTGACAACTACCTACTGCTTTTCTGCTCTTGGCTAACCGCTAACCGCCAACCACTAATCGCGAACAGCCACCTCGCCCACCGCGACGAGCGCCTGCCCGCCCGCGTCGAGCGGCTGCATGTCGCCGTACCAATACACGTTCACCGCCACCGTATACGCGCCCGGCGGCAGATCCGGCGGCAGCGCCAGCGTGTGCCGGTCGAAGACCGGATCGCCCACCGCCCACGCGGTCGTTGGCGTCTCGCCGGGCGGCCCCTGGTGATCGGCCACCGTCGCGCCCTCCGCGTTCATCAGGAACACCCCGACCGAATAATCCAGCGTGGGCGGCTGCGCGGCCTCCCACCACAAATCGACGTGCAGGAGATCCCCCGCCTGGGCGGTCTCCGGCAGCACGACATCCCGCAGCGCGAACAGGTCCCCAAACATCACCGGCTCGCGCGCCAGATCGGGCCGCTCGAACAGAACCGCCGTCACCAGCGGCGTCGCCGGATACTCCCGCGCGTACTCGTCTCCGGTCGGGATCTCCAGCGTTCGCACGCGCCGGAAGTCGCTGCTTTCTCCTTCTATAGTCGGGATCACCGCCGAAGGTTGCAACCACTGCACGACCCACACGCGGCGATGTGCCGCGATCGCGTCCGCGACGTGCGGGATCACCGGCTCGGCAGTCAGCGGATTGCCCACCCACGGCAGCGTGCGGATGATCTGCGCGCCGTCCGGCAGCGCCAGCGACAGCTCGTACTGGAACGCGTTATCGTCCCAGCCCGTTTCTAGGATCACCAGATCGCCGGGCGAATACGCCGCCACGACCGCCTGCGCGGTCCAATCGCTGCGCAGACGCGGCTGGATCGTCTGCGGCGTGACCAGCATCACCAGCGCGAATGCCCCCGCCAGGATCATCCCCGCGCGCCGGTCGAGCGATCCCAGCCCGTGCGCGGCGGTCAGCATCACGAACGGCGTCAGGAATACCAGCGTCCGCGCCGAAAGCACCCCGAACCACTCGTTCGCCGCGATCATGAAGACCAGCAGCCCGATCCCGGCCAGCGCCACCGTCAACCGTGCCGCCCAGCCCACCGACCGCGCCCGCGTGCGGATCAGCGCGCCCAGGCCGAGCAGCGCCGCGCCCGCCGTCAGCGCCCACTGCCCACCGAACACCAGCTCCATCACGCGGCGCAGCGCGGGC
>NZ_DAISHJ010000119.1:2903-12085 GCF_036822615.1 Aggregatilinea sp.
GTCGTCGCCAGACTGCCCGGAAACCCGCCGATGCCCTCGTTGACGCTGTTGTAGCCCCGGTCGAACTGCCCCGCGAGCACGATCAGCCACGGCACGAACGCTGCCCCCGCCGCGATCCACGTCACGGCCAGCGCGGCCTTGTCCCGCCGCGATCCGCGCCACACGAACAGCCCCACCACGCTGTGCACAGCCACGACCAGCACGCCCAGGTACAGCGAATAGAGCATGAACACGATGCTGAGGCCGTACGCGATCAGCCGCCCGCGCGAGGGATGCCGCAAAGCGCGCAGGAACAGCAGCGTCATCAAACACGCCGACAGCATCAGCCAACTGTAGTGCCGGATCTCCTGCGCGTAATACACCGGCAGATCGAGCACGGCGAACAGCAGCAGCGCGATCCGCCCGACCCGCGCCCCGAACCAGTCCGCGCCCAGCCGGTAGACCAGCGCGGCGGAAAGCAGCCCGGTCAGGATCGACCAGAAGCGCAGCGCCAACCGCGACTCCCCCGCGACCTCGCGCCACGCATACAGCACGAAGTACGTCAGCGGCGGGTGACGGTCCCACGCCTCGACGCGATCCAGCATCTCGCCCATCGTCGGCGCGCTGCTGGCCCACGCTGCGAAGCCCTCGTCGGTCCAGACCGGGCGCGACGCAGCTCCATGCAAACGCGCGCCCGCCGCCAGCAGCAGGATCGCCACCACCGCCCACAGCGCCATACGCGCCCCGCGCTGATCGTCCTGCCGGTCTGTGCTCGTGGAAATCGTCACGCCTGCTCCGTTTCACGCGGCGATCCGCCGCCCCATTGTACCGCAGCGCGGCATGCCCCTCGCTGCGCCCGTTGCCAGATTAACACATTGTAAGGGGGAACAGGGGCTCTGAATAGGGCGGTATACGCGGGGGATGCGCAGCAAAACGCCGCACCCCCGGCCATTTCCAATCGGGTTGGAGATGGCCGGAAGGGAAAGTCACACGGCGTGTTTGACTGCTGTTGACCGAACTAACAACCAACAACTAAGGACTGATAACTGCCCTTAGTTCAGCACGTCCCGCCGCAGGGCATCCAGCATTTGCAGCGCGGTCAGGTTGCGCACCGTCATCCCGTACTGCAGGTGGTCCGCATCGAACGTCGTGCTCTGGCCATCCGGCGGCGAATTGGGGTGGATGTGGTCCGCGCTGAGTCCGTAATCCGGCAGGTCTTGCAGCGCCAGCCAGTAGTTCCACAGCGGGACTTCGTACTGCCGCGCGATGTCGATCACGACGGCATTGAACTCCGGCACGCGCGCGTTGCCGCCCTCGGTCTGCGTCAGGGGCGGGATCGTGCTCAGCACCGGGATCGTGCCCGCGTTGATGCATGTCTGCACGATCGTCTCCAGGTTCGCGCGGTACGTGTCGAGCGTACGTGCGCCCCACAGATCGTTCGTGCCGAGCATGATCAGCGCCACGGCGGGCTGCGCCAACCGCAGCTCGCAGCTAAGCGGCGTCTCGCCTTGCTGGCAAAAACCGGCATCCGCATTCGCGGGATTGAGCACGGTTTCGGTCATCCAACCGCCGCGCGCCGCGACCGAGGGCACGCTGAAGGGGTTCGCGCCGCGTCCATCCGGCCCAGCGAAGTAGGTCACCGTGTCCTGCAAATTGCCGTACTCGCCGAGAATCATCTCGCCCGCCGCGATCGGCCTCAAAAAGCGCCCGTCGGCGCTGATGCTGTCCCCGATCACGGCGAAGGTGTGCGCGCTGTTGCCGCGCTCTCGCCCGGCATCCCAGATCGCATCCACCCGGCTCCCGATGCCACTGACGACGACGTCGTCCCGCACTGCGGCGTTTTCCGTGGTCATTGTACCGCCGCCCAGCGCCCCGAAGTACGCCGCCAGCACGGTTCCGCCAAGCGCTGCCGTGGCCGTTACCGCCACGGAAACCATGCGCCGCAACCGGCGCATGGTATATGAGTGTGTTGGTTGCATATCAGGACGGACGTCCTCCTAGCCCAACGACGAATCGGGCAGCATGTCCTCGCTCCAGAACGTGAACAGCTCGCCCACCGATTTCCCTTCGTGGTTGCACAGGATCGCGTCCCCAAACACTGACGCGACCGACAGGCAGTTCAGCTTATTGATCTGTTCGGTGGCCTGCGGCGCGTACACCGTGTCGGTCACCACGATTTCGGTCACCTTGTCCAGCGCGTTCAGCCGCTCGACCGACGTGCCCGTAAACAGACCGTGCGTTGCCGCCAGCGAAAATTCCTGCGTGCCCTGCGCTTCGAGCACCTGCACGATCTCCATCATGGTGCCCGCCGTGGCGATCTCGTCGTCGATGACGATCGCGCGGCGAGCAGCCGGGCCGCCCGGCCCCAGCACGGACGTAATCTGCACGTGGGTATCGGCCAGGCGCACCTTCGTGCCCACGGCGAGCGGCAGGCGCAGCGCGCTGGCGAGCTTGGTCGCCTGCTTGGCGTATCCCACGTCCGGCGACACGACGATCGTGTCCGACAGATCCTGCTTCTTGAAATGATCGACCATGACGCGCAGGCTGGTCAGGTGATCGAGCGGCACGTCGAAGAACCCGTGCGTCTGCGGCGAGTGCAGCGTCATGGCGATGACCCGGTCCGCCCCGGCGGTTTCGATCATCTGCGCCACGAGTTTACCGGTGATGCAAATACGTGGAGCGTCCTTTTTGTCCGACCGGCCATAGACAAAATAGGGCATAACGGCGGTGACGCGGGCCGCGTCGCCGTGGCGGGCGATGTCCAACATCATCATCATCTGCATCAGGTGACGGTGCACCGGATCGGTCAGCGACTGGATGATGTACACGTCCTTGTTGCGCACGCTGACGCCAAGCTGTACGCGCAGCGCCCCGTGACTGAACCGCTCGGTGTGCGTCGGGCGCAGCGGCACGCCCAGGTAATCGCAAATCGCCCGCGCGAGCGGCTCATTGGCGGTTCCCGCGAAAATATAAGGGCCTTCGTCGGTCAAGACCGTCCTCCTTCAACGCTGATCGGCTTCGCAGGTCGCCATCTACTTTATCGCTCGCCCGCAAACCTGCAACTCTTTTTTTACAACTGGTAACAACTCCTCGCCTGAGGTGTAAAAACAGGGGCTGCGATCGGGTTTTCCTGCCCCTGCTCCCTACCCCTCCGGCGGCGGGGGCGTCAGCGTCGGCGTGGCGGGAACCGGCTCCGGCGCGGCGAGTTCCGTACGCGTCACCCCGTCCGCCGACTGCCCGTCCGCCCGCCAGAGGCGCACCGTGCCGTCCTGCGCGCCGGAGACCATCATGCGTCCATCCGTGCTGAAGTGCAGCGTCTTCACCCGCGACGTATGCCCATCCAGGGCGGCGACCTGCCCGCCGTTGCGCACGTCGAACAGCAGGATCGTGCCCGACGCCGTGCCCACCACCAGCAAGTCGCCTGTCGCATTGAACGCCGCCGAGACGTACTCGTCACTCTCCCCCTGCGCGACCAGCGCCAGCCGCAGCGCGTCGCCCGGCGCGGCGTACAAATCCCACAGCCACACGTCGGCGTAGCTGACTGCGGCGGCGTAGCGGGCGTTCGGGCTGATAGTCACGGTAAAGATCAGGCTATTGAATACCGCGCTGTAATCCCCGACGATCTCGCCCGTCGCCACGTCCCACACGCGCAGGTCACTTTGCATCACGCTGTCACGACCACCCGTGTCGGGCTGGAGACCGCCACCGCCCACCGCCAGCAACGATCCGTCCGCGCTGAACTGCGCATCATAGGCGAAGTGCGCAAGTTCGCCCAACACCACCTGCGTCCCTGTGGCGACGTCCCACTGCGCGATAGTGTGGCAGGCGCACGCCTGATCGAGCTGCGCGGTGACCAATGTGCGGTTGTCGGCGCTGAACGCCAGGGGCAGGTATGGGAACACGGGATCGGCGGGCATCAGGCTGGCGACCAGCGCGCCCGTCCGCAGATCCCACACAGCGGTCGAGCCGTCCAGGCGTCGCGCAGCGAAGAAACTGGAATCAACGCTGAGAACCATCTTGTCGCTCACGGCGATCCCGTCGAAGGCCAGCAGCGCCGCGCCGCTGCCCAAGTCGAGCAGGCGCGCGCCGCCGACCCAGTCCACGAACAGGCCCAATGCCTGCCCATCGCGCCAAAAGACGTACGGCAGATGGCCGCCTGCGTCGTGCAGGTCGAGCACGCGGCGGGTCCCCTGGTCAAGATCCCACACGTAGGCGGCATACTCCGTCGTGGCGATCAAGCGCCGCGCATCTCCGGACAACGCCAGCGCTGACACGCCGTTCAGGTCGCTGCGCAGCGTGACCTCCCGCGCCGCCGGGTCGATTCGCCACACTTCCCAAACGTCGTTCAGGCCCATCACGATCCGGTCCCCGTCCGGGCTGGGAAAGCGCGAAATCCCGAACCAGTCCTGCGCGGCGAGATCGGAGCGTGCCAGCAGCGCCGACCACGCGCGCAGCGATGTCTGCACCGGCTGGATCTGCCCCTCGCGGAAGGCATAGCCGTCGAAGCCGAAATAGGCCGCCAGGGCGGGTTCGGCCAACAACGCCGCATGCTCGTCCTCGTTCAGCCGCCGGAAATCACGAAAGCGGGTGTATTCCCACGCGGCGTTGCTCAACAGCAGATAGCGTCCATCCGGGCTAAACGTCACCGCGTCGAGTGCGGGTGACGAGGCCGGAGTGAGATCGGTCAGGGCTGTGCCATCCGGCACGGACCATACGCGCGCTCCGTCCTCGTCGGACACCGCCAGCAGATCGCCGTCCGGGTTGAACGCGATGCCATAGACGTACTCACCGCGCTTCGGCAGCCACGCGGCCTGCTCCCCGCGCGCCACGTCCCACAGCCGGACGCCGGATGAACGTCCTTCCGCCAGAAAGCGTCCATCGGGGCTGAAGCACAGCGTCCGGTCGTAATCACGCGCCGCGCCCGACATCGTGAGGACGCGCTGCACCTGCCATGTCGCCGTATCCCACAACCAGATCGAGCCGTCCTCATCACCCGCCGCCAGCAGATCCCCGGCGGGACTGAACGCCACCGTCACCACGATCCGCAGCGGATCGTCCAGCAGGCGCGGCGCTGCCGCCAGATCCGCCGCGTCGTGCAGCCATACGCCCGCCGTGCTGGCCAGCGCCAGCGTGCCGCCGTCCGGGGACCAGGCCGCATCCAGCAGGCCGCCCTCGCCCAACATGCCCACCTGCCGGATCTGCGCCGCCCCGCGCCGCGTGATGCCCGTGCTCAGCGTGGTCGAGGGTGCTGGCACGATCAGAAAGACGACCGCAAGAACGGCCAGCAGCACAGCCAGCAGTCGCGCCGGACCCCGTAACCTGACATTCATGCTGTCCACCCCCCTGAGACTCTTTACCCTGTTTCCAGTCTATACCGGCGCGCGCGGCTTTCTCCCCGGCAGTCAGGCGGGCGGAGGGCAAACGGCAGCGATGCGCGCGGCAATAGCGTCCGGCCCCGCCAGGACGTATAATCGGCGCAGCAATGCCGCCGCTCGGAACGCAGACAGTCGGAGCAACTATGCAAATCCGCACCATCCGCTGGCCCGATGATCAGGACGCGCTGTGGGACTACTTCGCGCGCGCCTATGGTCCTGACGAACTCACATCGATCGCGGCGTGGTACGGCACGTATCCCGGCTTCGACCCGGCGGACGCGTTCGTCGTCGAGGCGGAGCCGGACGGCGCGATCGTCGGCCACGCCGTCCTGATCCCGCGCACGATCCAGATCGAGCAGGCGGAACTGCCCGCCGCCGAAATCGCGCTGGCGGGAGTAGACGAGGCCTACCACAAGCAAGGCCTTGAGCGCACCCTGCTCGAAACGGTCCACGCGCGGCTGGACGAGCGCCAGATTGCCGTCGCGCTGACGCTGGGGCTGCCCAGTTCCTACGACCACTGGCAGTACGAGTACGCCGTGGGCCTGTACCTCACCAGCTTTGAATCCGACATCGCCACCGATCTCGCCCTGAAGGCGGGTCAGTGGGACAGCGCCCACAGCTACGAGCGCCGCACGGCGGACCGCCTCGGCGCGCGCAGCGAGGCGATCAGCGTGCGGCCCTTCTACGCCAGCGACCTTCCGGCGGTGCAGGCGCTCTACGAAGCCGAAAGCGCGCGCGGCAGCTATTTGATCGCGCGGGACGAAACGCAGTGGCTCTGGCAGATGGATTACCTGATCCGCACCGGGCGCTACGAGCCGGACGATTTCCTGGTCGCAGAAGTCGATAACCGGCTGGTCGCGTACACGCGGGTGAGCACGGGGCGCGAAGTGAACTGGTTCCGGGGCGCGGACGCGGCGCAGTTCAGCGTGATCGAGGCGGCAGGCGATCATCCTGACGGCGTGGAGGCACTGCTGGCCGAGGTCGGCGCGATGGCCGCCCGCATGGACGTAGATCGCATCGGGTTGTTCGTCCCGTACGAGAGCGCGTTCATGCGCCATGCGCTCGTACGAGGCGCGGCGCTGCGCGCCTTCACCGGCGCGGCCTACCTGCGCCTGCACGACCTCGCCCTGGCCCTGACCTATCTTGCGCCCGCGCTGGAGATGCGCTGCCTCAACAGCCGCTATACCGGGCGCGCCTACCGTCTGGCGGTCACGACCGAGCACGACGAGGTCGCGGTGGACCTGGGACTCGGCAGCCCGGAGCTGATCGAGCTGGAAGTGCCCTCGTCGTCGCTGATGCGGCTCATCACCGGCTGGTACGGCATCGACCACCTGAAGACCGGCTATCACGAGCGCCACCACGACGTGCTGAGCGTGCTCTTTCCGCAGCGCCGCCCCATGATCGCCCTGGCGGACCTGCTGTAAAACGGCGCGCAGGGGAAAATAAACGCCCGCGTACATTGGGGCATCATGCCGTCCGGCAGCGTTAAACTTATTTATTAAAATTATCAACCGGACGGAACCGACGTTAAAGTTATTTTACGCTTAGTTGACACCAGGCCAGAATCGCATCGCAACCGGTTGCTGGCCGTTTACGACGACTCATTACCAGGAGAAACCGCGTATGTCGCAAATCACCGTCCGGCAGGCCGTCCTGGCCGACGCGGCAAGCATCACCGAAGTGTATAAAGCCACCACCGGGGCCTGGGCGCGCCAGGGCATCGACGGCAGCGTGATCCCGGCGGACTACGACGACCTGACCCTGTTCGAGCGCTGGCAGGCCGGAGGCCCACAGACCAGCATCGAGATGTGCGCCGTGCATCTGGCGAACCTGCTGCGCGGCGCGGACGGCATCCCGCTGGTGGCCGAAATCGAGGGACAGATCGGCGCGGAGGCGGAGATCTTCATCGGCAACGAGCCGGAGCCGTTCGGCCATCACGTCAACGTCTCGCGGCTGCGAGTGCGCCCTGAGGCGAGCGACATCGGTCTGGGCAGCGCCCTGCTGGCATACATCCAGCAGATCGCGGAGGCGATCCGCTGCAAGCGCGTCACCGTGGCCGACGCGGGCGACGATGCCGCGCTGTACGAGCACCACCGCTTCCAGCGCGCCCACACCGGCCAGCGCATCACGTTTCCCGCACAGGAGGGCCGCGTGTTTTACCGCGCGACCGAGCTGACCGCCTTCGACCCGGCCCAGATTGCGGGCTGGCATATGCCGCTGGGGCGCTACCAGAATGCCCGCGAAGAATGGGACCGCCTGCCGCCGGGCTTCTGGAACAGCGTGCCGGAAGTCGTGGAGCTGGACTCGGCGCGGGTGCACATCACGCTCACCGGCCAGGAAGCGTATGCGTTCTTCCAGCAGGACCGGGCCGATCCGGAGCGCGTGCAGGTCTTCATGTGGACCAAGCGCCCGATCAACAACCTGCTGATGGTCGCCCTGCGCGACTGGGCCGCGCGCCACAACTACCACACGCTGGTCACGTTCGTGTGGGACTACGTGCTGCCGCTGCTGGAAATCGACTACACGCCCGACGGCTACACCCAGCATCTCTACGCGCGGTCGCTGTGAGGCCCGGCGCAGCAGCCTTACGATAGTCCAACCGGCCTATTTTATTGACAAAAGTATTCTTTATTCATAAAATCAGCGCATCACTCGGAACGATAAGATCGAGCACGCAGATCATGACATTCACACAGGTTTGTTCGTGTCTGGAGCCGGGGCGTTAGCCACCGCTTCAGACTGACACACCGTTAAAACAAACGGCCCAGGGCTGAAAAGCGCGGCAGCGCCCCGTGTAGCGGTCATCACGACCGCTCGCACAACCGGGACAGCGTCGCGTTTTTGTATCCCCTGGGCCGTTTGTTTTTTGAGCGTGAATGCGCCCTGCACGCCGCATCTTATCACCAGCAACAAGAGGACTGAAGATGGCTTCCCAACGAACTGTTGATCACAGCGCGATTCGCGTCAACCAGGCGTTCACCATCACGCTGCTGGCGATCGCCTTCGTCACTGGCGCGACGTGGCTGCTGCTGATCGTCGGCGCGGTGATGCTGATCTCCGCGCTGGCCCCCGCCTATGCGCTGTTCACGGCGGTGTACCGCCGCGTGCTGCGCCCCGCCGGGATCGTCAAGCCGGACGTGATCCGCGACAACCCGGAGCCGCACCGCTTCGCGCAGCTTTTCGGCGGCACGCTGGTGACGCTGACGTTCGTCCTGGCGCAAGCCGGGGCAGGACCGGTCGTCTGGGCGCTGCCGCTGATCGTGATCGCGCTCGCCAGCCTGAACCTGTTCGCGGGCTGGTGCGCGGGCTGCATGGTCTATTACTGGCTGAACCGTCTGGGCGTGCCGGGCTTCACCCACAGCCGGATCGGGGTGTCCCATTGATCGAGCGGCTGATCGTGCTGGTTCTCTTTAGCGCAGCGGGTCTGCTCGCCTATCGCGGGGTCCGGCGCTGGCAGATCGCGCGCCTGGGCACACGCCCGACCCAGCCGCTGCTGAGCGCACTGAAGCCGGGCGTCCCGGCGATCGTGTATTTCACCTCGCCGGACTGCGGCCCCTGCCGCGCCTACCAGCGCCCTGCCATCGAGCGCGTGCAGCACGACCTGGGCGACTGCGTGCAGGTAATCGAGGTCGATGCGCTGGCGGAGCCGGACGCCGCTGCGCGCTGGGGCGTGATGACCGTGCCGACGACGTTCATTCTGGACCGGCTCGGCCACCCGCGCGAGGTGAACAACGGCGTCGCGGGACCGGACAAGCTCAAGCAGCAGCTTCAGGCCGCCGCCAGCGGGTAGCAAAAGCAAACGCGACCCCCCCCCCCCCCCCCCCCCCC
>NZ_DAISHJ010000119.1:12095-15987 GCF_036822615.1 Aggregatilinea sp.
TCTCCAATCAAGTTGGAGAGGGGAGACAGGCAGAAGCAGAGAGTTCTAAAGGGCATATTTGCACGCTGCCGATTCGCCCGGAAAACGGGCAGAAGACGCGCCCGCTCCACAGTAGAGCGATCAACAGTATTTGGCGTCAGGCGCAAAAAAGCCGGGGCGGGTTTGGGAACCTGCCCCGGCTGAACGCGCGACAAACAAGAATCCGGCGGCGTCAGGGAACCAGAAACCGCGTCAGGGCCGAAGCCAGCGACGCCGGATCGTCCAGATCGACCACCTCGAAACGCGCGGTGGGCAGCATGAGCCGGGACATCTCGCTGGACGGATCGGCCAGCTCGTCCGCCGAACGGCCCGATCCGCGCACGACGATCAACGGCTTGCCGTGCAGCGCGTGAATCTGCGCTTCCCGCGCGACGATCTCGCCGCCGTTGATGATCAGCGCCACGCCGGACGGCGCAGCGTCCGCCAGCCCGACCAGCAGCTCGGACTCGACGCCAAAACCGCCCCCATCGACAAAGATGAAATGAGAGTGGTTCGGTTCCAGCGGGTAACGATCCTCCGCCGGAGCGGGACCGCCCGCGTACGTCACGCTGTCGTAGGGGCAAACGCCGACCAGCGGCCACGTGCCCCCCACCCGGCGGCGCGCTTCGCCCATCGCGGCGAAGGTGCCCGCATTCGTGCCGCCGTCCGCCACCAGCCAGCGGTAATGCTCGGCCAGGGACGCCAGCCCTGCGGCAAGATAGTGCGCGATGTGGGCCGTCAGCGCGTCGTCCAGGCTCGCGCCGCCGTGCATGGCGATCACGCCGCTGTAGGCCGGTAACTCCAGCGCGGCCAGCGCCGCCCCCGGCGAGATCGAAGCCCCCACGCGGATCGCCGCCGCCGTGCGCCCGTCTTCAAGCGAAACCGCAAACCGCGCAACGTCCTGCATGGGATGACTCCTCGCGGGCAACCGCCCTACTCGCCTGCCGACTTAATGTGGATTGATTGGATCATCGCCTCAATCACGTCCGCAGGCAAATCCGCTTTCAGCGGGCCGGTCATCGAGACCGTCATCCACAGCACGCGGCCATCGTGCTCAATGTACACATCGTAGATCGCCTCGCGCCCGAAGACCCGCGTGTTATACGCGCCGGGATCGCGCACATCCAGGTGATAGTAGTTGGCCGTCCGCCCGTCGATAGTCATCTCGTGCTGATCGTAAGTGACCTTCGCGTCTGTGCTGACGCCAACCTCCTGCTGCGCCAGCTCATACACGGACTTGGCCTGGCTGTAGCCCTCGTAGGCGGACGAACTGCGGGTGACGTCCATGATGACGACCGACACCTGCGTATCGGGCAGATCGCTCGCGCCAAACAGCAGGTCGTTGCCCAGATCGGCAAACATCTGCGCGAAGTCCACATCGTGCCCCGCGAAGTAATCCACCTGATTGTAAAACTTGTCGTTGGCGATGCCGCACACCGGGTAACCGAGCGACTCGGTCGTGCAGCGCATATCCCAGCCCTCGGGGTACTCGATCGTGAACGAGGCCGCGTCGAGGCGCGTCATATCGGGCAGCGGCGGCTCGAACATGCCGCGCTGATCCGCGATGTACCACACCACCCCGACGAGCACCACCACGACCACCGCCGCCACCATAATCATCATGACCCGGCGCACGCGCTTGTTCACGTCTTCTGATGGGGACGCGGCGGGTGCTTTGGGCGGCTCGATGGGGCGGCGCGGCAGGCTGGGACTGCCCGCAACCGGAACACCTGGGAGATCCGCAAAGGGATCGCCCGAGCCGACGACACCCGCGAAAGGATCGTGCGCGGGCGCTGTGCGCGGCGCAGCCGGTCGCGGGGGCGGCGGGGCGGCGGGAGCCGGGATCGGGTTCGGCTTTGGCGCGGGAGGCGTGCCTGTCACCGGGGCGGTCCAGTTGGACGCGGCAAACGGATCGGCGGGAGCGGACTGCGCCGCCGGAGCAGCCGGTTCGGCGGGTGGATCGGGCGGCGTGTTCGCCAACACAGCGGCCCAGTCGGGCACGTCGGAATCGCTGGCAGGCGGTGTGGACGGTGTATCCGTCACCGGGGCGGCGGTCCAGTTGGATGCAGCGAACGGGTTGTCAGGCGCGGACTGCTCAGCACGCGCGGCCCAGTCGGGCACGTCGGAATCGCTGGCAGGCGGTGCGGACGGCGTATCCGTCACCGGGGCGGCGGTCCAGTTGGACGCAGCGAACGGATCGGCGGGGGCGGACTGCGCCGCCGGAACGACCGGCTCGATGGGCGGGGCGCTGTCCTCAGCGGCCCAGGCAGAGGCCACCGCGAACGGATCCTCATCCGGCGCGGTGCCCAGGGGCGCGTGCAGATCGCTGGCGTTAAACTGGGCCAGCCACCCGGGTTCGTCGCCGCCCGGAGCCGCAGCAGAGGCGTCGAACGACACAGCGGGCGCCGGATCAGCAGGCGCAAAACCGCCGTCGAACGATGCAGCTGGGGCCGGTTCGGCGGACGCGAAACCGCCGTCGAACGACGTACCATCCAGGCGCGCCATCCAATCCGGCTCGCCCCCATCCATCAAAAACGGGCTTTGCGCCGCGCCGGATGCGGCAGGGGGAGGAGTCTGCGCCGGGCGTGCTTCCGGGGCAGGCGCGGACGGTGCGTCGCCGGTGAACGAAAAGTTCCAGCCGGTCTCCGGCGCGGCGGGATGTGCGCTGCTCGCCAGGGGCGCGGGCGGATGGCTCGCCTCGGGAATGTCCGCCGTGAACGGGTTGGCCGTTGATGCGGGATTGAAGCCCGGCGTGCTGGGCGGCAGATCCGCGAATGGATCCGCGACCAGCGGCACGGCCACGGCGGGCGGTTCCTCGGACGGCTGCATACCTTGCAGCGGGGTGGGCAGGAAGGGGTGCGGCCCGGTAGAGGCGTCGGGCGCGGCGGACAGTGCGGACGCGGCGGCGGCGTTGGCCCGGTCCTCGGAGCTGACGCCGAAGAACGAGTCGTCCGGCTCCTCCTCCACGGGCGGGACCGCCATCTCGTCCAACTTGGCGCGGGCCTTGGCGTGATCGGGATTGAGCGCGATCACCCGTTCCAGGCAGGTGCGCACATTGTCGGGCTTGGTCACGGCGTGTGCCATCAGCCACCACGCGTTCGCGTCGCGCGGGTTCTTGCTCAGGTAGGCTTTCAGCACCTTCGCGGCCTGGCCGCGCTCAGCCGCTTTCAGAAGCTGGTGGGCCTGGATCAGCTCAGGGGGAACAGAGGATGCTGGCATGCGTCTAACCTTCTCGAAACACTCAATTTATAGATTTACTGGAAGTTGATCGAACGGATCATCTGCTCGATTTCGGCGCGCGGCAGGTCGTCGATGCTTTCGGACGAATAGGCGACCACGGTCAGCATCAGCAGACGGTCGTCGCGCGGGATATACACGTCGCCAATGATGAAGTAGCCGCGCCGGTCGAGCAGTTCGCCGGTCACGTCCTTGCCGGTCAGCCAGTAGACGTAGCCCGATTCGCCGTCGATGGTCGGATGGTCGATCTCGTATTCCATCCACAGGTCATAGCCGCGAATGTAGCTGGTGCGGCCATTTTTAGCGGAATATTCCTGCTCCTGCCAGCGCTGCGACTGCATCACGTAGTCGTAGCCGGAGACGTCGTTGGGATAGTCCATAATGATGCCGATCGCGGCCCGCCGGGGCATGCCGCCGTCGCTGAAGAGCGCCGTGTTGATGGTGCGCAGGAGATCCTCGTTGCCGAGGTTGCGACCGCCGCGCGCATAGGGGCCGAGCAGGTCGTACTGCGACTCTGAGGCGAAGCTGCACAACTGCGCGCTGCTGTCGCCGGTGCAGTGGCCGGTCCAGCCGTGGGCGGGCAGCACGGTGAACACGTCGCCGCTCATTTCGGCATCGCGGGCCATTGCTTCATAGT
>NZ_DAISHJ010000120.1:0-1203 GCF_036822615.1 Aggregatilinea sp.
GCGACGGCGCGCTGATCGAGACGCGCGTCAAGGCGGGCGTGACGGTTCCGGGCGGGTAGATTGCTGACTCCGCAAAAATATGTGGGCGGGTTGCAAACCCGCCCCTACAAAACCCCATTGGGCCTGCCTGTCTCCCCGCTCCAATTACGTTGGAGCGGGGCCGGGGGTGAGGTGCTTTTCGCTTGATCATCCGATCCCTGTTTCCTGTCCCCGATCTCCCCGTCGGTTTTGATGAGTGATCCCGGCCATGCGGCGGCGTGATGTTTCTCACCCGATCTTGAGCCTGCTGATGATTGCGGCGGCGTTGATCCTTGCGGTAGCGGTCGCGCGTGGGCGCACGCAGAACCCCGCGACGCCGCGTCCCGCCATCGAGCCGACCGTGCCGCCCACGCCGACGGCGACTCCGATCGCGCTGAGCGATCTGCCGGGGGGCGCGTTCCAGGACAGCGTGTTGGTGATGATCCAGGGCATCGTCGAGCGGCGGCTGGTCGTGTGGCCGCTGGCCGAAGGCGGCACGCCCCGCGAAGTGGATCGCGGCATTGCGCTGTGGCCGCTGGTGCCGAATCCCGCCGGAACGCAGATCATTTACCGCGCCGCGAACGCGCTCATGGCGCTGGACGTGGCGGCAGGACGCGCGTGGATCGTCGCGGAGCTGGATACCGACGCGAATATCCGCGCCGTGCAGTGGTCGCCGGACGGGGCGGCGCTGGCGTTTGCCGTGGAGTCCGGCGGCGTCCAGACGGCGTACTACCTCCCGGCGGCGTCGCGCGATCCCGTGGCGATGCTGCAAGCGCCCGAAGGCCTGCCGGTCGATGTGGCGTGGCTCGAAGATGGGCGGCCCGCCGCCGTGGTGATGGGCATCGGGCCGGTCGGCGGTTTGCAGGCGAACATGATGCTTTACGATCCCGCGACAGGGGAGCGGCGCGCGCTCTCGCCGGACGTGACACTGATCCAGCCCTACGCGCCGTGGCGATCCCCTGACGGGCAGCACCAGTTATACGCGCTGAGTTCCAGCGACCGAGTGCAAAGCAGCGTATGCCGGACGACGGGGCTGGGGCTGGCGGACGAGAATTGGGTTTACCTGGAAATCTCCGGCACGGGGATTCTGCGCACCATTGCGTTCGAAATTCATAACATGACCATCGATCTGGCGACGTGGCTGCCCGATGGCCGCGTGGTGATGCGCGCCATTGCGGACGAAGG
>NZ_DAISHJ010000120.1:1213-15949 GCF_036822615.1 Aggregatilinea sp.
CGCCGGACGCGACGGGGATTTACGTCGCGGCGCTGGGGGAAGCGCCCCGGCAGATCGTCTCGACCGGGCCTTACGTCACCCGCGACGACAACGATATCGCGTGGGGCGCGCCGTTCGATCTCAGCCCCGACCGGACACTGATCGCGTGGGTGAAAAATGACGTGGACGCGCGGCAGGCGGGCGTCTACCTGACCCCAGTCGATGGCGGCGACACCGCGCTGCTGTTCGCCGCGCCTCCGCCGCCCGACGGCATCTTCGCGTTTGAAGACACGACCGCCATCCTGGATTTCGTGTGGCTGCCATAAGAACAGTCATCAGTCATCAGTCGTAAGTTTTTAGCCAAAAACAAAACCAGGAGACAGGAAGCGACGATCCGTAGAGGCGGGGCGTGGGGTGTATCACAATACGCCCCCTATTCGGCACGTTATGCATTCAGCGGCGCGATAGACGACTCTGCTTTTCGTAGGGGCGATGCTTGCATCGCCCGCCATCAGCAAAGCCGTGTAGAGCAAGCTCTACCCCTACGCACATGCGGCCTGGCGATTTGCTCCCTGATCGCCGGGTCATCGTAGGGACAGACGCCTATCGATCCTTTAACCTGGTACGCATGGGGTGTATCGCAATACGCCGCTACAGAATCCGTTTCCCTGCGCTCCGTTTGCGTAGGCTTTAAAACAAAAAACGGCCCCCGACAGATATCGGGAGCCGTTACGATTGGCTTGTGCGGCGTGATTAGCCCAGGTGTTGGGCGATCTTCGGCTCAAGCGAGGGCAGGGGCATGTAGCCCGTGATACGCTCGACCGGCTTCCCGTCCTTGAACAGGATCAGGGTCGGGATGCCCAGGATGCCGTACTGCATCAGGATGCCCTGGTTGGTATCGGCGTCCACCTTGCCGACGCGCAGCTTGTCGCCGTACTTGGTCGCAAGCTGGTCCACCAGCGGTGCGATCATGCGGCATGGCGTGCACCACTCGGCCCAGAAGTCGATCAGAACCGGCTTTTCCGATTTCAGAACGTCCGACTCGAAGGTGGCTTCAGTGACCTCGAAGGTTTTGTCGCTCATCCGTAGTGTCTCCTCTATTGGGGATTTACCAGCCCGCATCATCCCGCTGATCCCGCCCGCGAATAGGCAGGCGAGAAAATACTTTGTCTCCAAAATAATACCATGATCATTCATGAAACACCAGATTCAAACTGCCGCTCAGGAGGGTTTTTAATGTGCTTCTTGCAGACAGTGCGCCGATCCTACGTTATTATCACTTTGATTACAAATCCTCCCGTTATTTTGACGCCAAAATGTCCGCATGGTATGATGAAAGTGCGTTAGCCAGTCTATTAACGGACTTTCGATACGCAGTAATGGAGCACGAGGCACAGACGTATGATCCCCCCGCCGGTTTCCCCGGAGACCCCCTCACCCGCCGATTCTGCCGGTTTGCCGGAGCTGACCGAGCGCCAGGAAAAGATTCTTGCCCTGATCGTGCAGGAGTACATTCGTAATCCGCAGCCGGTCGGGTCCAAGTCGCTGGTCGAGGATTTCGGGCTGGGATTCAGCAGCGCGACCGTGCGCAACGAGATGGGGGTCTTGGAGCAAAACGGGCTGATTTACGCGCCGCATACCTCGGCGGGCCGCGTGCCGACCAAGCAGGGGTATCGCTACTTCGTGCACCGGCTGCTGAATGACGTCAAGCTCTCGTCATCCGAGCGGCGCGGGATTACGGTGGCGTTCGAGAAAGCGCCCACCGATCTCGAAGAATGGATGCGTACGGCGGTGATCGCCCTGTCGCGCACGGCGCAGACGGCGGCGCTGGTCACTCTGCCGCGCGCGCCCGAAAGCCACTTCAAGCACCTCGAATTGATCGCCACACACGGGCGGTTGGTGCTGATGGTGCTCGTGCTGCGCGGCGGCAGCGTCCACCAGCAGATCCTGACGCTGGCCGAACCGGTCCAGCAGGACGTGCTCTCGCGCACGGCGCAGGTGCTCAATCTGCTGTGCAACGCGCTGACCGCCGAACAGGTCCGGGCCAAAACACGCGCGCATTCCGATCCGCTCACGCACGAGGTCGGGGAGCTGGTGGCGGACGCGATGGTCCAGGCCAACCAGCAGACCGCCCGCGATGTTTACCGCTACGGTCTCAGCGAGATGCTGCCCAGCTTCAACGACGACGAGGCCCAGCAGGCGCTGCGCGTGCTCGAAGAACGCGGCGCGCTGGATACGCTGCTGACCGAGACGCTCTCGCCGGATCAGCCGGACGTGCGCGTGGTGGTGGCGGGCGAGGGGCGCTGGGAGGAACTCAGCCACCTGAGCATGGTTCTGGGCCGCTACGGCACGCCGGAATCGCGCGGGGCGTTGGGCGTGCTCGGCTCGACGCGGATGCGCTATGGCCGCGCGATCAGCGCCGTGCGCTACGTGGCGAATCTGATGTCCGGCCTGCTCGATGACGTGTTCCGCGAAAGCTGAAACAGACCGCGTTCAGCCGCAAGCTCAAAAACCGGAACATGGAGTCGTGAACAGCGAGATTCACAGGGGCGGGCGCGGAGTCCGCTCCCTTTGATTGGCCCGCTAACCGCTAACGGCTGCCCAGCGGGAACACCGGCCCGTGCCCCGGATAGATCGCCGTCGCGCCGTGCTCGCGGATCGCCTGCCAGCTTTGCGACACTGGATGCGCCGGATCGTCCACGAAAGACGCGGGCGTCAGATCGCCCGTGAAGGCCGCACCCTCGTCCAGCACCAGCGTGACGCTGTCGTCGGAGTGGCCGGGCGTGTGCAGGAGTTCCCCCGCGATGCCGATCGTCGCCAGAAACGCGCGGCTGTCCGCCAGGGCGAGCGGCACGATCCGCACGCCATCCGGGGCGGGAGCCTGTACGTCCGGCAGGATCAGCGTCAGGCCAAGATCGCTGAGTTCGCGCACCAGCCCCGCGTGGTCGGGATGGAAGTGCGTGACCAGCATGTGCTTGAGGGTGGGCAGGGCGACGCCCATACGCTCGCATTGGTGCTGGAACCTGCCGAGCGTGCCGGGCCATCCGGCATCCACCAGCAGGCGGGGCGTGTGGTCGGCCAGCATGTAATAGTTGGTGGAGTCGTACCCGACGTTGACGATATTCATGGTTCCTCCTGGGCTGGTCGTTCCCCTGCGCACGGGGCGCGGGGCGGGGTTCCGGCAGGCTGAAACCTGAAATCCGGTAGCAGTGAGCGCCTCGCCGCTATTTTTCCCCAACTTTCTACATATCTCCAGCGTTTTGCTAACGAATTTCTATTACACATCGGATACACTACGGATGCTGCCTGAGTGCAGTGTTATTTTGTTCGTACGGAGGTGAGTAGAGTGGCAGGGGAAACCCAACACCCGAAAGACGATATGCGGACCGAATCCGTAGCCAACGAAGAGGTCGGTACGCCCGGGACGAATGGACCCGGCGCGACTGCCGTTGAGGAGGAAGTCTCGTTGCAGACTCAGATCGATCAGGCGAACGCCCGCGCCGAGGAGTTCCTCGACAGCTTGCAGCGCGAGCGGGCGTCGTTTCAGAACTACAAGCGGCGGGTTGAGAAGGAACGTGCCGAGCAGCGCGCGCAGGTGGCTGGAGACGTATTGGTAAAGCTGCTGCCGGTGCTGGACGACTTCTACCGGGCGGTGGATGCCGTCCCCGAAGGCGAGCGTGACCAGTGGTTCGACGGCATCATCCTCATTCTGCGCAAGCTCGAACGCTTCTTGAGTGATCAGGGCGTCGCGCCGATGGATGCGTTGGGCAAACCGTTCGATCCGGCATTCCACGAGGCGATTGGCGTGGATCTGTCGTCGGACGCCGAGAGCGGCACGGTAACGGCGGTGCTGCAGCGCGGTTATGTGCACGGTGAGCGTGTGCTGCGCCCGGCAATGGTGCGCGTCGCCGAGTAGGTACTTCCCGGTAGACGTGAGATTTTATCGAGTCGACATCAAAATCAAACTGACACACGAGGTGATAGAAAATGGCTAAGACGATCGGTATTGACCTGGGAACCACGAACTCGGTGATGGCCGTGATGGAAGGCGGCGAACCGACCGTGATCCCGTCCGCCGAAGGGGGACGTCTGATTCCCTCGGTGGTCGCTGTCAACAAGCAGGGTGAGCGTCTGGTCGGGCAGCTTGCGCGCCGTCAGGCCGTGATGAACCCTGAGAACACCATCTTTTCAATCAAGCGCTTCATGGGCCGCAAGTTCAGCGATCCCGAAGTGCAGCGCGCGATCGCGCTGGTTCCGTATAAGGTGAGCGCCGCCCCCAACGGTGACGTGCGCGTGCACCTGAGCGGCAAGACCTACAGCCCGCCGGAAATTTCGGCCATGATCCTGCAAAAGATCAAGGCCGACGCGGAAGCGTACCTGGGCGGCGAAGTGACCCAGGCTGTGATCACCGTTCCGGCGTACTTCAACGACAGCCAGCGCCAGGCGACCAAGGACTCGGGTAAGATTGCGGGCCTGGAAGTCCAGCGCATCATCAACGAGCCGACGGCGTCGTCGCTGGCGTACGGCATGGACAAGAAGAGCGACGAAACGCTGGCCGTGTACGACCTCGGCGGCGGTACGTTTGACATCTCGATCCTCGACGTGAGCGAGGGCCTGATCGAAGTGCGCTCCACCAACGGCGATACGTTCCTGGGCGGCGACGACTTCGACGAGCGCATCATCAACTGGCTCGCGGACGAGTTCAAGAAGGAGCAGGGCATCGACCTGCGCTCCGACCGTCAGGCGCTCCAGCGTCTGAAGGAAGCGGCGGAGAACGCCAAGAAGGAACTGTCGACCACGATGTCGGCGGAAATCAGCCTGCCGTTCATCACGGCGGACGCCAGCGGCCCGAAGCACCTGAACGTCACGCTGACCCGCGCCAAGCTGGAAAGCTTGGTGGCCGATCTGGTCCAGCGCTCGATCGACCCGTGCCGCCGCGCCCTCGATGACGCGGGCCTGAAGCCTGCCGAGGTCAACGAAGTGCTGCTGGTCGGCGGTATGACCCGTATGCCTGCCGTGCAGGAAGCGGTCAAGAAGTTCTTCGGCAAAGAGCCGAACAAGAGCGTGAATCCCGACGAGGTCGTGGCGGTTGGCGCGGCGATCCAGGCGGGTGTGCTCGGCGGCGAGGTGAAGGAAGTTCTGCTGCTGGACGTGACGCCGCTGACCCTGTCCATCGAAACGCTGGGTGGCGTGGCGACCCCGCTCATCGAGCGCAACACGACCATCCCGACCAAAAAGAGCCAGGTCTTCAGCACCGCGTCGGACGGCCAGACTCAGGTTGAAATCCACGTCCTGCAGGGCGAGCGCCCGATGGCCGCAGACAACAAGACGCTGGGCCGCTTCATTCTGGACGGCATTCCCCCGGCGCCGCGCGGCGTGCCGCAGGTCGAAGTCACGTTCGACATCGACGCAAACGGCATTCTGAACGTCACGGCGCAGGATAAGGCGACCGGGCGCGAGCAGAAGATCACCATCACGGCGAGCAGCGGCCTGAGCGACTCGGAAATCGAGCGCATGGTCCGCGAGGCCGAGAGCCACGCGCAGGAAGACGCGCGCCGCCGCGAGCAGGTCGAGCTGCGCAATCAGGCCGAGGCGATGATCCACACAGCGGAAAAGACCCTGCGCGACTTTGGCGAGCAGGTCCCGCAGGACACGCGCCAGTCGGTCGAGGGCAAGGTCGAGGCCGTGCGCAAGGCGCTCGAAGGCACCGATGCCGACGCGATCAAGCGCACGTCCGAGGAACTCGGTCAGGCGATCCAGGACATCGGCAGCCGCATGTACGAGACGGCGGGTGGCCCTGCCGCCGGTGCGGGCGCAGGCCCGACGGGCGGTGCGTCTACCGGCAACGGTGGGCCCGACGAAGACGTGATCGAAGGCGACTTCACCGAGTCGTAAGCCCGATTACCATTCAGACAGCGCAGCGAGCGAAGGTTGCTCCTGCGCTGTTTTTTGCTACCTGGGAAGCCATGGCGCGTAATTCTTGGTAGGGGCGTGCGCCACACGCCCCCTAAGGCCGGTTCCATGCGCTTCTCACGGCTCCGCGACCGCCCTGTCGGGCGTGTGTGCGGGGGCGTGTCGAGCCGAGCGGAGGGGAATCACCCTTTCAGGCCGGGCCACGGTACGTTAGAATGAAACGGATACGAGGAAGCACAAGGTATGGAACGCACAATGCCACGCGACTACTATGAAATCCTGGGCGTCCCCCGGAATGCGACTAAAGAGGATATCAAGAAGGCGTTTCGCGGTCTGGCGCGGCGCTACCACCCCGACGTAAGCAGCGAACCGGATGCCGAGGCGCGCTTCAAGGAGATCAACGAAGCTTATACCGTGCTGTCCGACGATAACAAGCGCGCCGCTTATGACCGCTTCGGCCATGCGGGCGTCAACGGGGCAGGGGCGGGCGGCTTCAGTGGCGGTTTTTCGGGCGGCTTCCCCGGATTCGAAGAAATCTTCGAGGAATTTTTCGGCGGGTTTGGGGGCGGGTCGCGCCGCCGCCGCAACGGCCCCACGCAGGGCCGCGACCTGCGTTATGACCTGACCATCGACTTCAACCAGTCGGTGTTTGGCGCGGAAGTCGATATCGAAGTGCCGCGCCGCGAAACGTGCGACGTGTGTCACGGCAGCGGAGCCGCGCCGGGCACGACGCCGCGCCGCTGTTCCGACTGTAATGGCACGGGGCAAGTCCGGCAGGTGCGCCAGTCGTTCCTGGGCAGCATGGTCAACGTCACCGACTGCCCGCGCTGCCACGGCACAGGCGAGATCGTCGATACGCCCTGCTCTGAGTGTAACGGCCAGCGCACGGTCCAGAAGGTCCGCAAGCTGACGGTGACGATCCCGGCAGGGGTGGACGACGGCACGCAGATCCGGCTTGGCGGCGAAGGCGAGCCGGGCCAGCGCGGCGGCCCCGCGGGCGACCTGTACGTGGTGCTGCGCGTGACGCCGCACGAGTTCTTCAAGCGGCGCGAAAGCGACATTATCCTCGAAGTCTCGATCAACGTGGCTCAGGCGGCGCTCGGTGATTCGATCGCCGTGCCGACTGTGGACGGCGACGAAGAAGTGGTCGTCCCGGCGGGCACGCAGTCCGGCAAGGTGATCCGGTTGCGCGGCAAGGGCGTGCCCAAGCTGCGCCGCGACGGATCGTCGGCAGGGCGAGGCGATCAACTGCTGGTGCTGACGGTCGAAGTGCCGAGCAAGCTCACCAAAGAGCAGCGGGATCTGTTCGAGCAGTTGGGTCGCACGCTGGGCAAAGAGGTGATCCCGCAGAAGCAGGGCCGGGGTTTTTTAGATCGAGTCTCTGACTTTTTCGGCGGTGTCTGACCGCCGGTGATGTTCGTGGTTTTGAACCGTAGGTTTAAAAGAGAAATGGGCAACTAAGTTGCCCATTTCTCTTGCGCGTATCACTTTGAGGAGGAGGACGGGGCCCTGGTCACGATGGGGCTACGATGACAGGTTCAGCACGCGTCATTGAGACCCCGTCATTTCCTATATTATCAGATATTCACTTAAAAAACAATAACAAACATAAATATTTACAAAATTTTATTATTTAGATGCCCGATCCGGCTTTTTTGGGGCTTGATCGGGCCATTCGAGGTGTATGATTAGATAGCCACCAGTGGAAAGGCGTTCACATGAATTGGGTTGAAGTGTCGATTGAGGTCGATGGCGAGGCGGCGGAAGCCGTCGCGGACATCTTTCAGCGCTACGGGCATCAGGGCGTGGCGATCGAGCAGGCGGGCTTCCCGATCGAAGTGTGGCCGGACGAAGTGCCGCCCGCCGACAAGCTGATCGTTCGGGCTTACTTCCCCGAAAATAATGAGGCGGAAGCCGCCAAGCAGACGCTGCGCGAGGCGCTGTGGTACATGAGCCGCCTGTATCCCATGCCGGAGCCGACGTTCCGCATCGTCAACGACGAAGACTGGGCGAACGCGTGGAAGGCGCACTACCATCCCCTGCGGCTGGGCAAGCGCCTGTACATCCGGCCTGAGTGGACGCATCCCACCGACATGAAGCCGGATGACATCGTGCTGATCATGGACCCCGGCATGGCGTTCGGCACGGGGACGCATCCCACGACGCAGTTGTGTCTGATCTCGATCGAGGAGATGCTGGCGGATTGGCCGTACGCCGAAGTGCTCGACCTGGGCTGCGGCTCCGGTATTCTGGGCATCGCGGCGATCAAGCTCGGCGCGCGGCACGTCCTGGGCGTGGATATTGACGAGCTGGCGGTCAAGAGCACGCTCGAAAACGCGGGCTACAACGACGTGCTCGAGTCGATCACGGCGCAGCAGGGCAGCTTGGAGACGGTGCGCGCATCAGGCCAGCAGTACGATCTGCTGCTGGCGAACATCCTCGCGCGTGTGATCACTGGCATGTGCGATGAGGGCCTGGGCGATGTGGTGCGTCCGGGTGGCAAGGCCGTTTTCAGCGGCATTATTCTCGATCAGGCGGATGATGTGGAAGCGGCGCTGCGCCGTACCGGCCTGGAGCCGACCCGCCGCCGCACGATCACCGACTGGGTGGCGATCGAAGCCATCAAGCCGATAGCGTAGCCGCCGAGACCCCTCGATCCGTAGGGGGCAGCGCTTGCTCCGCCCGGTACGAGATATGCGGGCGGACATAAAAAACAGGGCAGGTTACAAACCTGCCCCTACAAAACCCCAGTGGGCGCTGCTTGTCTCCCCTCTCCAACCCAGATTGGAGAGGGGCCGGGGGTGAGGTCGTGGTGATGACCGGACTAATTTGTTAAACCGCATCAAACCCGCCCGTTTTTTATGGTTCGATCTTACTCCAACGCCTCGATCGCCACGTTTTCTTCCCCGATCATCTGCCGCATCAGGTCCAGCACGTCGTCGTTGATGGCGATCGGGTACTTCGGGAAGTCCATGCGCGTGTATTTCTGGTTGGATCCCGGCACAAGGAAGCAGAACCGGTCGTTGCCGGGGTACTGCGTCAGAATGCCGTGCAAGCGGCGCAGCTTCATGCGGTCGCGGTTGGAATCGCCGGAACGCGGAACGGTCAGCTTGAGCAGGCGGCTCGGCTGCGGCTCCGGCTCGGGCTTGGGCTGCGGCTTAGGACGGCGCGGACGCGGCGGCACAGCGTGCTGGGCGGGTCCCTCCGCACGCTCCTGCTTGTGATCGTTTCTGTTTCCATTGCCATTACCATTGCCATTGCCGTGGCCGTTACCGTTTTCCGGCTCCGCGACGCCGATCACGTGCCCGGTGTCGTCCTGGTACGCCAGGGCGGGAGCAGGCGTCCAGCCGTTATCCTCTTCCAGCCAGCCGGGGACGTCGCGGTCCGAGACAGTCGCGCCGAAGCGGCTCGGCGGTTCTTCGTTGTTCCGCATGCGCGGTGCAGCCGCAGGCTCGACGGGCGGGATCGGCGCCACATTCGCGCCTGCCGTCGCGGGCATGACCGGCTCGGCGGCGTGCCGCACGGGGGCCGGTTCGGGCGCGTCAGGCTCGCCGGTTTCGTCGTCATACGACGTTTCACCGGGCGGTGTCTCGTCCATCCACGAGAAGCGCGTACTGTCCAGGCTTCGTATTTCCTCCAGCGACTCGACCGTTTGGAACTCCTGCGTCGCCTCATCCGCGATCACCTGTACATCGCCGCGCCCGGTGTCGGCCTTGCCGCGCACGATGAGCACCGCGTCTTCGACGACGATGTTACGGTATTTCTCCCACGTCCGGGGGAACATCACCACACTCAGCGCGCCCGTGATGTCCTCAAGGGTGAGGATTGCCATCGAATCGCCCTTTTTAGTGACGATGTTGCGGATGTCGGTGATTAGCCCGGCGACCTGCACGGCCTTGCCGTTCGCGGCGTCGCCTTCTTCGATCAGGTCCGCGCTGGACTTGATATTGGCGTTGGCGAACTGTTTTTCGAGCGCGCGCAGCGGGTGGTCCGTCACGTACAGCCCGACGAGTTCCTTTTCCCAGCGCAGCATTTCGCGCTTATCCGCCTGCTCGATCTCCGGCAAATTGCTGAACAGGCTTTCCTCGACGTTGAACGTGACGCCGGTCGCCTCGCCAAACAGGCTGATCTGGCCGACATCCTGCGCTTTGTGGAAATCCGCTGAGAACTTGAGCATGCGCTCCATCGCGGCCAGCAGGGTCGGGCGCGTGCCGAACTGGTCCATCGCGCCCACGCGGATCAGCGATTCCAGCGCGCGCTTCTGCACCACGCGCAGATCGACGCGGCGGCAGAAATCTTCCAGATCGCGGAAAGGCCCACCGTCTTCGCGCTGGGCGATGATGTGTTCCAGCGGGCCGACGCCCACGTTTTTGATCGCTGCGAGGCCGAAGCGGATCGCGCGCTTGCCCTCTCCCTGCGCCTCAATGCTGAAATTGAGCTGGCTGCCGTTGACGTTGGGCGGCAGCACCTCGATCCCCATGCGGCTGCAGTCGGCGGCGAACAGGCTGACTTTGGCCGAATCGTCGCGGTGCACGGTCATGAGCGCGGTCATGTACTCGTGCGGATAGTGGCACTTCAGGAATGCGGTCTGGCACGTCAGCACGGCGTAGTCGGCGGCATGACTTTTGTTGAATCCATACCGCGCGAAGAACTCGATATCGTCGAAGATCTTGTTGGCCGAGTCGGGATCGACGCCGTGATCCGGCCCGCGCTTGACGAACGTCTCGCGGTGCTGGAGCAGCGCCTCTTTCTTTTTCTTCGACACAGCCTTGCGCATCAGGTCGGCTTCACCGAGTGAATAGCCGAACAACTGCGCGCCGATCTGCATAATTTGTTCTTGATAGACGCAGTTGTGCACGATGATGTTGTTGGCAACGAAGTTGTGAATGCCCTCGACCGTCAGATCGTAAACGTGCTCGATGCCTTCCGGCTCGATCGAGACCACTTCCTGCCACAGCACGTTTGCTGCGCGCTGCGTCTCGACCAGATCGAGCGCTTCGGCCACGGGCGCGACGACGTGCGCCGGGATGCGCGGGCGATTTTCGGTCGCGTTGCGATAGAAATGGACGCGGTCGATACCGTAGGTCGCCATCAACTGCCGCGACGATAAATCGGTGACCTGCTGCACTTCCGTGATGAAGCGCATCCGGTCCAGCGTCGGGCGGCTCACGGCGGCGCATTCGACATTCTTCTTGTGGGTTAACAGGTAAGGCGACAGCAGTTCGTGCAGACGGTGCGTATCGTACACCGTGACCTGATAGGCGTCGCGGTGGCCCCGGCTCGATTCGTAGGCGGAAACGTGAATCACGGAGGCGACGCCCAGGCGCAGCAGCAGCGTTTGTACGTCATGCGCCAGCCGCTGCGAGATCGTCTTGTAATGCCAGATCTTGGGTGAGGCGTGCCCGTCGCAGTCCCACAGCGACGCCAGGAAAAACGCGATATCGTCGTTGTCGAGTGTGAACACGAAGTCCGGGATGGATTTCTCCTGGCTGCGTACGCCGCGCGGATGGCCGCGCCCCGGTGACTCCTTGAAACCCAGCTCGCGCATCCATGCCAGCAGGCTGTTGACGGCCTTATACTGCGTTTTGTGCCGGACACCGACCCGCTGCACGCTGCGCGCTTGCTCAGTAAACACCGGGGTCACGTCCCCGAACGCATCCAGGCAGCGCACGTATTCATCGAGCAGCACCGGGTCCTGGCTGACGAAATCGACCGAGCAACCGCTGGCGAGGCTGCCGTCGGCGATCAGATATGCCAGCACGCGCAGCCTGTCGCGGTTCATGCGTGTGGGAGCGTCGGGCGCGATCAGGTGCGGCGGCGCGGCGACATAATCGCCCACACGAATCTCGTTGAGCGGCGTCCATCCGCTTTCGGTGAGAAAACGGTGATCGGCGGTGGTCTTGATCGTGGCTCCACTGCGCAGCGTGACTCGGTAAACGGGCTTTTCGCCGTTGTCGATCAGGTGTATCACGCGCCCGATCGCGGGCTGGTAGTTCTCGTCCACGCCCTGCACCGCGATCCGGTTCACGTGCTCCGCCAGTTCATCGACGCGGAAGCGCTGCCCCGTGAGCGCGTCGAACACCAGCGAGTCGCCGCTGACGCAGATCCCGTACGTTTCGCCCAGGATCGGTTCGAGTTTGGGGTGCAGGTAGGTGACTTCTTCGTCACCGTGCAGACGGCGGTTATAGGTCGGAATGTAGTCCATCGGGCCGGGGCGGTAGAGCGCCACCGCCGCGACGATGTTTTCGAACTTTTGCGGGCGCATATCGGTCAGCATGCGCCGCATTCCCTGCGATTCGAGCTGGAACACGCCGATCGTTTCGCCCCGGCTGAGCATCTCGAACATGTCCGCGATCATGCGCTCTTCTTCCGGGTTGTCCGGGTTGGGGCGGTAAGGGATGTTCGAGAGATCGTAGCGGATGCCGTGCTGCTCTTCGATCAGGTCGCAAGCCAGCCGCACGATGGTCAGCGTGGAGAGGCCGAGGAAGTCCACTTTCAGCAGGCCGATCGATTCGCACGTTTCCATCGGGAACTGCGTCACCTGCTTGACCGGCGCGTTCTCGTCTGCGCCGCTGGTGGGGCGGTGCAGCGGGATGTAATCGACCAGGGGCCGGTCCGCGACGATGATGCCCGCCGCGTGCGTGCTGGCGTGCCGCGTGACGCCTTCCAACTGGCGCGCAACGTCGATCACCGCGCGCGCGGCGCCGTCCTGCTCGTAGACCGTTTTCAGGTCGGGCAGGGCCTTTTCGGGATCGTCGCCCAGCGCGTCATCGAACTTGATCGCCTTGGCGGCGGTCGGGATCAGGCGCGCGATGCGGTTGACTTCCTCGATCGGCATGTTCAGCGCGCGGCCCACGTCGCGGATGGCCGCCTTGCTGCCCATCGTCCCGAAGGTGATGATCGCCGCGACCTTGTCCTCGCCGTATTTCTGCGCGCAGTACTGGATCATCTCCGCGCGGCGGTCTTCGGGGAAGTCCATGTCAATGTCGGGCATGGAGACGCGGCCCGGATTCAGGAAGCGCTCGAACAGCAGGCCGTTGCGCAGCGGGTCGATGCTGGTGATGCCCAGCGTATAGGCCGCCACGCTGCCCGCGCCGGAGCCGCGCACGTTCCACCAGATATCCGCGTGCCGCGCGAACTCGCACAGGTCCCACACGATCAGAAAATACGTGTCGAAGCCCATGTTGTGAATGATGCCCAGCTCGTAATCCAGACGTTCTTTGAGGGCCTCGTCCGTATCGGCGCGGCTCCCATAGCGCCACTGTAGGCCGCGCTCGCACAGGCTGCGCAGGTACGTGTCGGCGGTATAGCCATCCGGCACGGGGAACACCGGCAGGTGATAGCCCTTCGAGTCCAGATTGACGTCGCACATGTCCGCGATGAGCCGCGTATTTGTCAGCGCGTCGGGCACGTCCGCGAACAGCCGCCACATTTCGTCCGGTGTGCGCAGGTGGTAGCTCGGATCGCTCATGCGCAGGCGGTTACCCTCCGTCTTCAGGTTGCCCGTCTGGATGCACAGCAGCGTATCGTGCGCGTCGTAATCTTCTTCGAGGATGTAGTGCACGTCGTTGGTGGCGACGACTGGCAGATCGGCGTATCCCCGGTTTTCGATCAGCCAGCGGTTGAGCGTGTGCAGGATCGGGATGTCGTGGTGCTGAAGCTCCAGAAAGAAATTTTCCTTGCCAAAGACGTCCTGATACCAGCCGATTTGTTTGAACGCGTCCGCTTCCTGGCCGCGCTCGACCATGCGCGGAATTTCCGCCGCCAGACAGCCGCTGGTGGCGATCAGGCCGTCGGCGTGCGCCGCCAGAAAGTCGTGATCGATGCGCGGGCGATAATAGTATCCCTTGAGCTGTGCCGCCGACGCCAGTTGCAGCAGGTTCTGATAACCGGTCTGGTTTTTCGCCAGCAGCAGCATATGATAGGGTTTGGTGTCTTTTTGCGGATCGCGGTCTTCCATGCCGCGCGGAGCGAGATAGGCTTCCATGCCGATGATCGGCTTGATGCCCGCCGCTTTGCTCGCGCGGTAGAAGTCGATCACGCCGAACATCGTGCCGTGATCCGTGATCGCCAGCGAGTCCATGCCGGTTTCTTGCGCGCGCTTGACCAGCTTTTTGATGTGGCTCAGGCCGTCCAGCAGGCTGTACTCGGTGTGCACGTGCAGATGTACGAATGGTTTTTCGTCAGACATGGGGGCTATCGCTCGTAGAACATTTAAGCTAAGGGCTATAGCGCGATTATAACACGCCGGGCGCGCGCATGAGCTTAAAATTTTGCGTCCCCGCGTGTGGCGGCGCTTTTTTTGTGCGATGACGGACTTGTAATTTGCTGATACGAAAAAACGATCTACTGTATAATGGGGTGATAAGAGGAGGGTACGGGCATGGAAAAGTGGGGCTGGCTGTACCGCATGGGCCGTGCGCTGCGGCGTATTGCCGTGATCGAGGTCGCCATCGTCGCGGTGGCGCTGGTGTTTTCGCTGCTGGTGGGGTGGCGCACCACGAACGAGATTTCGCTGGTCGTCACAATAGTCGGTGTGCTGGTGTTCGCCATCGGGCCGTTCAGCCTGATCGGGGGATGGGGCACGACGCGCACCTGGAATTACCAGTACGTGCGCACGATGGAAGACAACACCGCCGCGCACCGGCGGCGGCAGGATGCGCAGGAAGTCGCACGGGACGCGGGGCTGGTATTCCCGTCGATTGTGCTGGGCGTGCTGACGATGTTTGTGGGCGCGATGATCCAAACTCTCTTTTGAAGCCTCGGTTGATGAATTTTTGATCGCATCCGACCTTGACGGCGGCACAGATGATGAATGATGACCGTCCGGCGGCAGCGCCTCCG
>NZ_DAISHJ010000121.1:0-15824 GCF_036822615.1 Aggregatilinea sp.
CGCGCCGTCGCGCACCGCCGCGCGCGCCTCGTCTACCGCTGCGCGCAGCGCCTCGACCGTGCGTGCGTGGCCGTACAATGCTTCCAGCTCGCCGGAGCCGTGCAGCAGGGCGTCAATGCTGGGCAGATCGCGTAGGGTGGGCATAATGTTACGGTCGCCTGAGAACCATGCTATAGGAGTTCAATAAATTCTTCGACGGTGAGTCCTGCCTGCCCGATGATCCCGCGCAGCGTCCCGGTTTTGAGCGTCTTATGATTCGGCACGCTCACAAACCCATACGGATCTTGCCGTGTCAGGACGATGTGGCTGCCCGTCTGCCGCCGCACCACATACCCAACGCGCTGCAATGCGTTAACACACTCCCGGCCTGAGACTTGAGGGAGCTTGGTCATGCGGCTTCGACGACAACAAGCACACGATCGAGGTTATCATCGGGAACAGGCTGACCGTCTTCGACCAAAACGTCGATGCAGAGTTGGATCGCTTCCTTAATGTTTTCGATCGTTTCTTCGAGCGTTTCACCCTGGCTAAAACAGCCGGGCAAGCTTGGCACAGACGCCCAAAAACCACCCTCTTCTGCGGGTGTGATCACCACTTGACGCATTAACAGCCTCCCTGTCTCATTCCTACACTGATTCTAACCTGTCAGTGAGTAGAGACAAAAGCCGGGCGCTTCCATAGCTGCGGAAGGCCCGGCTTCATCTGATTCAACCCGACAGGTGCGCCTAGTGCTCGCTCTCGCCGTGCCCGTGCTTATCCGGGAACAGCGGCAGGAAGCGCAGCCCCAACGTCAGCATTAACAGCGCGTAGCCCAGCACGCCCAGCCCCACGCCCATTTCGGTCAGGCTGGGGAAGTAGTGGTGCACCGGGAACAGCTCGGCCACGCCCGGCGACCAGTCCATTGGCACGACCAGCCCGGACAGCGTCACGTTCCAGCGGTTGACGATCACGCCGATCACCGCCAGCAGCCCCCCGACGAAGATCCACAAGTCCTGGCTGCGCAGCCGTCCCGACAGTAAGATAATCGACGGGACCAGCGCGCCCAGCACCACCTCGATCCACCAGAACGTCGTGCCATACGGCGTCGTCGCGTGCAGAATTTCGTTGGCCTCCACACGCGCCGGGAGGTGGCTGTAGTAGAACGTCGCCAGGAAGTCCCACAGCTTCAGATAAAGATACGCCAGCGTCACCAGCCCGGCGAAGGTCGCTATCTGGCCGCGCAGCTTGGGCGAGATCTTACGCGTCTGCACCATGTTCTCATAGAACACCGTGATCGCCAGCGTGATCGTCGCCCCCGCCGCGACCGCCGACAGGATGAACATCACCGGCAGCGACGGCTTGAACCACAGCGGGCGCGCGACCAGCACGCCGTACGTCGCGCCCAGCGACGACTGGTGCAGCAGCGACAGCCCCAGACCGAAGATCGACACGAACGGCGTGAAGCGGTGCATCAGGTGCGCGAGCTGCGGCGCACGCGTGAAGCGCTTGCTGACCTGATCCATTTCAAGGATGGCGGGCGACAGCTCGAAGATCAACACCATCGAGTAGAACACCACGCACATCGTGATTTCCCACAGCACCGAGTGCACGTTCCAGTACACGGTCGGGTGCCAGAAGCGCTCCGGGCGACCGATGTCCATGATCAGCGCCAGCATCGCGGACGTATAGCCCACGAAGCCGACGAACACCGCGATGCGTGCGATGCGCTCGAACGACTTCACGCGGAAGATATACGCGATGGTCGAGAGCGAGAACGCGCCCGCGCCCAACGCAATCGCGGACAGGTCGATCGTGATCCACAGGCCCCACGGCACCTGATCGAGCAAGTTGGTTACTTCCAGACCGTTGATCAGCACGTTGATGCCTGAAATCGCCCCGATCAGCAGCAGGATGCCGATGAACATCGCCCAGACCGCGTAGCGCGGGTAGGTGATGACCTGACGCCGGATGGTTGTCATCATGGTTGTCATACGGTGAGGCCCTCCGGCGGCACGTAGTATACGCTTGGCTCGGTGCCGAGGTCTTCACGCAGACGGAAGTTCGGCAGTTCCTGAAGCTTCTGCGAAACCGGGCTGTTGATGTCGTTCAGGTCGCCAAACACGCGGGCCTGCACCGGGCAGATGTTGACGCACGCCGGGGTCGCCGCGCGATCTTCGCCGGGCACGAGGCCCTGCGCCAGACCACGGTCGATGCGCTGAATGCAGAACGTGCACTTCTCCATCACGCCGCGCGGGCGGCGGTCCACTTCGGCAGTGCCCCACTCCGGCTGGTAGCCGCTCGATCCGTCGCGCTCCGACCAGTTGAAGCGGCGCACGTCGTACGGGCAGGCCACCTGGCAGTAGCGGCAGCCAATGCACAGGTCATAGTCCATCACCACCAGCCCGTCTTCACGGTTGAAGGTCGCGCGGGTCGGGCACACGGCCACGCACGGCGCGTCTTCGCAGTGCAAACACGGGCGGGTCATGTGGAACGGGTCACCGTTCGGCGTAATCTCCGGCAGGTACACGTTCCAGCGCATTTCATCGGCGACGTCGTTCGTTGCCTGACAGGCATACACGCAGTACTGGCAGCCGATGCATTTGCGCAGGTCGATGAGCATTCCCCAGTGGTGGCCTTCTTCGACCACGTTCAGGTTCGTGCCGCTTCCAACAGACTGTGGTACTTCGTCCAGGGCGACTTCCTGGTCGATCAGGTCCCGCAGGGGCGGGAACTCGCTCAGCGCGAGGGCAACCGCCACGCTGGCGCCCAGGGTCGCCGTGGCCGTGACAAACTCGCGGCGGGTCAGGAATTTCTCGTTTTCCTCTAGCATGGATGGTTTACTCTGCTTATCACTCTTCCCGGTCATTAATGGTTGATGTGCGACGATGGCGGAAGCGCGAAGCAAGGGCGACGACGACTGCGCCGACCGCGAGACCCAGGATCAGCCCCTGGACCAGCCGCAGCGTGGCATTATTGTCGCCCTGAGCACGGGCCGTCTTCACTTCTGCTTCCAGCTCCTGAATGCGCACCTGCGCTTCCAGAAGCGGATGCTCGGACGATAAAGTGACGCCGGTCGAGATGGTGTCCGTGGGAGCGGCCTCAGTTGCGACCAGCTCGCCGTGACAGGTGACACACGCCTGCGTTTCGACATGAGCGGTGTGTCCGGTTGGGAACAGGTTGCCGCTGGTATAGTGCGCCAGCAGATCCTCTTCGGACGGGCGGAACCAGTGACAGTCCGTGCAATTTTGATCTACATGTGCCAAATGCGCAAAGTCATCTCGCGCATCCTCGTCGTGGCAGTTCAAACACAGCGCGTTGGCCGAGTCGAACCGCAGGGTTTGCGGGTGCGGGTTGTGGCAGGTGGTGCAGGCAAGCTGCTGCTCGCCGTGCGCGCTGGCTCTCCACTCGGCAAACGTCGTCGTGTGGCATCCGGCGCACACTTCCAGCCCCGGCTCCACGATCAGCGGCTCGTCGGGATGGTTCGCGGGCGTCTCGCCGTGGCACGCCTCGCAAGTCACGCCCTCGTGCACGTAGCTGCCCGTGCGCGCGTCGAAGCCGGTCGTGTGGCATTCCAGGCACATCGGATCGTTGTCCTGCGCACCCCATGCAGTCTGGAACACCGGATCGTCGTACGCACGCGAATGCGCGCCGCCTTCCCACGCGCTGACCACATCGACGTGACAGTCCGCGCACGACTGGATCTGCGCCTCGGCGGTGCCGTCCAGCAGGGCGTCCGTCGCCGCGCCCGTAGGCTCGACCGGTTCCGGTTGGGCGGTTGCTTCGGGCGTATCACCCTGCGCAAACGCGCCTGTGCTTGCCAGCGCAGCGCCCGCCAGTCCAAAGAATAAGATGATCAGACCGCGCAGCAGCGCTTGACGAACCAGGGAGGCAGACATGCTCACAACCCCTTAAAGAATGTGTTGGCGCAAAAGTTCATTTTCGGGAGCAAACGTAAAGTCCCAGAACGCGGCCTGGGCTTCCGTAGCCCGGAACCCCGTATTGCGTGCCATATAGAGCCGCTGGACGGGCCGCAGCCCCTCGACCGGCACTTCGATCACCAGCCCCGCGCGCAGCGCCCATTCCGCCGCCGTATGCGAGACGTACGCCGGGCCGACGCCCTCGACCACCGCCTGCACGATCGCTTCGGTATTCCACAGCGTCAGGCACGGCTGGAGCATTTCCACGCTCATATCGAACACGGCCAGCTCGCGGTTGAGCGTGATGCACGTGCCCGAAACCGGCTCGCGCAGCACGAGCTGGTACTTCACCAGATCCTCGGGCTGCACGCTGGCCCCGTGCGCCCACTCGTGATCCGGCGGGGCGATGAGCACCAGGAGATCGTCGGAAAAGTGCTGGTATTCGATCCCGCTGCGCGGCACGCGCAGGCTGGTCACCGCCAGATCCACTTCTCCCGCGCACAGCCGCTCCAGAGCCTGCTCCCGCGCGCCCACGTAACACGTCATGTTCACGCTGGGATAGCATTCCCGAAACCGCGCCATGATCTTGGGCAGCACATACTTGCCCGCGGCGGTGCTGCACCCGATCGTCAGATGGCCGATCAACTGCCCCTGGTAGACGGTGATGCTTTCTTCCAGGTGCTGCGCCTCGCGCAGCAGGTTGCGCACCATCGGCACGAGCGCTTCGCCCACTTCGTTGAGGTGGATGTTGCGTCCCGAACGGTCGAACAACTGGGTATGCAGCCGGTTCTCCAGGGTTTGGATGTGCGCGCTCACTGCGGGCTGGGAAATTTGCAGGATCCGGCCCGCCTCCGAAAAGTTCTCGGTTTCAGCCGCGATCAGAAAAACGTGAAGTTCGTGCAGCTCTAACATCGTACGGTCGCCGCGCTCCTGACCACGCCTGCGATCAGGCGTGAAGACGGTGCGACTGTATTAAAGCAAATTTCAACCGACATTGATACAGCCAAACATCATAAGAAAATCGGATAAATGTTAGTGCCTTCCATCACAAACTTCGATTAAACTGTGAGATAGTGAGGATTCTCACACGCACCGATGCGGAGTCATTTAATGCAAAAGTCTTTTAGACCCTTGCTTTGGGGAACGGTTGGCGGGCTGCTGATTCTGGCGGCGCTGTCTGGCTGCTCCCCCGATACGTCGGCCCCGGATCTGAATCAGGACGCGCGCGACGAGCGCATCCGCCAGACCCAGGCAGGGCCGCCCGCCACGCCGATCGCCCTCGTGCCCGAAGCGACCGTGCTGGCGATGGCGACGCCCAACACCACCGACGCCATCTGCCTGGACTGCCACAGCAACGAAGAGCTGCTGCGCGAGCTGGCCGTCGAGGACGAAGAACCGGAGAGCCTGTCTTCAGGCCCTGGCTGAGGTGGCTCTGTGCCTCCGGTGGAGGCCTGGGAGCGCGTCTACATCGACGCCGAGACTTATACCGTTTCCGACGTTCACGCGTATATCGGCTGCACGGCCTGTCATGGCGGCACGACCTCGTACAACATGGACGAGGCGCACACCGGCATGCTCGAAGATCCGTCCGCCGATCCGGTCGCGGGCTGTGGAAGCTGCCACCCGGACATCGCGCCGTACGCCGCCGAAAGCCTGCACATGACGCTGGAGGGTTACGACACCGCCCTGCACCAGCGCAGCGATCCCGCCAACTACGAGACATTGGAGCAGATGGAAACCTACCACTGCAACAACTGTCACGCGACCTGCGGCGACTGCCACGTCAGCCAGCCCGATTCGGTCGGCGGCGGTCTGCTGGAAGGGCACGTCTTCGTCGAGACGCCGCCCATGAGCCAGACCTGCACCGCCTGCCACGGCAGCCGCGTCAAAAACGAGTACTACGGCCTGAACGAAGGCATCCCCGGCGACGTGCACCTGCGCGAAGCGCGTATGGCCTGCGTAGACTGCCACACCGACGCGGAAATGCACGGCCAGCCGCCCTTCGACCAGGAAGCACACCGCTACGACGCGCCGCAGTCGCCCACGTGCGAATCGTGCCACGAAGATCAGATCGGTGTGGGGTCGGGCATCCCGGAGCATGAAGTCCACGGCACGGATCTGCTGTCGTGCCAGGTCTGCCACAGCACCGACTACACCAACTGCACGAACTGCCACGTGGACCGCACCGAAGACGACGTGCCGTACTACTCGGTCGAGGAGCACTGGACGACCTTCCTGATCGGCCAGAACCCCGACCGCACCACGGATCGCCCGTACAAGTACGTCACGGTGCGCCACGTCCCGGTCGATATCGACTCGTTCAGCGCCTACGGCGACGACCTGCTGAACAATTTCCTGAACCGCCCGACGTGGTCCTATGCCACGCCGCACAACACGCAGCTCGATACCCAGCAGGCGCTGACCTGCACCAACTGCCACGGCAACGACGACGTCTTCCTGACGCCGGACAAGGTCGCGCCCGCCGAGCTGGAAGCGAACCTGCCCGTGATCGTCGAGGCTGCGCCCGCCTTCCCCGAAGGCTACGAGGACTATCTGGCGACGCAGGAACCGGCGGCGGAAACGCCCGCCGAGGGTGCCAGCGGCGGCGAGACGTCCGGCGATGCGGGCTTTTGGGGCAGTGACGGCAGCGCCACCGAAGACGAAACGGAATCCGGTGACGCGGGATTCTGGGGCGCGGACGAGAGCAACGCTCCGGCGGAAACGCCCGCGGGTGATGAGTCGTTCTGGGGCGACGCCCCCGACGCCGAAAGCACCGCCGCGCCGTCTGGCGATGAGAGTTTCTGGGGCAGCGAGAGCGCTCCGGCAGGGGGCGAGGCTGTCGCCACGCCGCCTGCCACCGATGCGGATTTTTGGGGCGGTTAGCGCCGCCCCTTGATCAATGATCGAAGAATGTTTCGAACGATTGTTTACAGCATATCGCGGAGGAAGAAAACCCATGCGTAAGTTCGTATCCTTGCTTTTGGCGCTGGTGCTGGCGCTCCCGCTGGCACTGCCCTTTGCGCCCGCGCTGGCGCAGGCTGATGCAGTTGTCAGCCGCCTGGAAGAATACAACGCCAACCTGCCCGCCGGGTTTGGCAACGTCAGCGCCGACGATCTCGTCGTCGAACTGGCGGAAAACCCCGACCTCACCATCGTGGACGTGCGTGAGGTGGACGAGTATGACGGCGGCCACATCGAGGGCGCGATCAACGTCCCGATCCGCACCCTGGCCCAGAACCTCGACCTGCTGCCCGACCTCGACGCGAAGATCGTGGTCGTCTGCGGCTCGGCCTTCCGCTCGTCCATCGGCATGACCTCGCTGCAAATCCTGGGCTATACCGATGTCCGCAGCATGAGCGGCGGCATGGGCGCCTGGACCGAAGCCGGGTATGCCACCGTCCCCGAAGCGACCGAAGCCGAAGCAGGCACGGCTCCTGACATCGACGCGGACGTGCTGGCCGCCGTCGATGCCGAGCTGTCCAACCTGCCCGCAGGGTTTGGCGGCATCAAGGCCGAAGACCTCAACGTCAAGCTGACCGAAGCCGCGCCGGACATGCTGATCGACGTCCGCACGCCGGACGAGTGGGCCACGGGCTACATCGCGGGTGCGGTGCACATGCCGCTCGGCGAGCTGATGAGCTATGCGAACGACCTGCCCGAAGATAAGGCCGCCGACATCGTGATCTACTGCGCCAGCGGTCACCGGGGCAACATGGCCGCGACCATGCTGCGCACCCTGGGCTATACCAACGTCCTGAACCTGTCCGGCGGCATCAAGGCCTGGCAGTCGGCGGGCCTGCCCATCGAAGGCGCAGCCCCGGCGGAAGAAAGCGCCGAAGCCGCTGCATTTAGCATCGAGCAGGTGCTCACCGACACCATCGCCGCCATGCCTGCCAGCTTCAACGCCGTGCGCGCTGCGGACCTCGCCACCGAACTGGGCGAGAACCCCGACCTGCCGCTGGTGGACGTCCGCACCGCCGATGAGTACGCCGAGGGTCACCTCGCGGGCGCGATCAACGTGCCGCTCACCGAACTGACCGATCACCTCGATCTGCTGCCCGCGCAGGATGCCTCGTTCGTGGTGTACTGCGGCAGCGCCCATCGTTCCGCGATGGCGACCTTCCTGCTCGACCTGCTCGGCTACAGCGACGTTCGCAGCATGCTGGGCGGTTTCAAGGTCGGTGCGGATGCGGGCATCCCCACCAGCACCGACGCGGTTGAGGCCGCTGCCGGGACCGCGCCGGAAATCGACGCGGACCTGTTCGCCGCCATCGACGCCTACGTGAAGGCCATCCCCGCGGGCTACGGCACCATCAGCGCGGACGACCTGAACGTGGCGCTGGTTGAAGACGCCCCCGTGCTGATCGACGTCCGCACCGCCGCTGAGGTGGAACAGGGCAAGATCGAAGGCGCGATCATCATCGAGCTGCGCGACCTGATGGCCTCGCAGGATCAGTGGCCGCAGGACAAGGCCCAGGCGATCGTGGTCTACTCTGGCGAGAACCATCGCGGCGCGATGGCGATGGTCGCCATGCAGCTCATGGGCTACGAAAACGTGAAGACGCTGGCCGGCGGTCTGCCCGCCTGGACGGCGAAGGAATATCCGGTCGTCACCGACTGACCGTCAACCAACGTGGTTCGTCAGGGCCCCGGCGTGCTGGCTGGGGCCCTGTTTTAGCAGCCGTTACGCACGCTGCGGGCCATCGACTCGCTGTAAAATAGAGTTTGTAGGGCGGCTTGATGCTCTTTAATTTCATAAATAAATCCGGATCATCCGCGTAATGGCCCCTTTCCCTAGGCAAGCAAAAGCAAGGGAAAAACCAGGGCAGGTTGTAAACCTGCCCCTACAACGGCGAAAATGGGCCGTTGGGATCGACTAATAACAGCGGGCTTTATGTAGGGGTGGGTTTGTAACCCGCTCTGCCTTCAGCTCACCGGATTCATTGGTACATCGCATCAAACGCGCCGTTACAGATCCCTCCGGGCTTCCGCTTTTCTCTCCTCTCCAATCGAATCGGAGAGGGACCGGGGGTGAGGTTGCTTTATCCGCTGCCTGCATAACGTGTCTCAGGAAGGGCAAGATGCGCTTGAAAGCCGTGCTGCTGATCGTCGCGGGACTGCTGATCGTCGGCCTGACCGCGGTTCCGGTCATCGCGCAGGGCGACGACACCCCGCTGCCACCCATCACCGCCGAAAACGTCGGCCTGCTCCACCAGCTCCGTATTTTGAACGACGTGCACGCCTGGAACGCCGCGTGGTCGCCCGCAGGCGATCAACTGGCGGTGGGCACGCTCGACGGCGTGCTGATCTGCCGCTGCGACACGTTCGACAGTCCGCAGCAGCTTTTGCCGGGCGTGAATGCGTACCGCCTGGCCTATTCGCCGGACGGCGCGCGGCTGGCGGTCGGCACGGCGGGCAGTCCGGCCCGCGTGATGCTGCTCGACATGACCACGCAGACGCTCGCCTACGAGGTCGAGGTCGAAGCGGACGTGACCGGCCTCGCCTATTCGCCGGACGGCGCGCAGATCGCCGCCGGGCTGGACAAGGGGCACGGCGTCGTGGTGCTCGATGCCGCGACCGGAGCCGAGATCGCGCGTTATGCGTCCGAAGTGCCGGTCGAGACGCTCGAATTCACGCCCGACAACGCCGCGCTGATCTACCCCTCCGCCGAGGACATGCTGCGCCGCCAGCCGATCACCGATCAGCCCGGCGTGGACGTCAACACGTCCTGCACCGTCACCGATCTGAGCCTCTCACCGGACGGCACGCGGCTGCTGGCCTCCACCTTCGAATGCTGCGTCAACATGATGGACCTGCAAACGGGCGCGATCCTCTACGCGACCACCTGCGGCCCATCCTTCGCAGTGGACTTCAGCGCAGACGGCAGCTTTTTCGTCGTGGGCAACATCGATGGCACGCTGCACTTCATCGACACCGCCACCGGGCAGGAACTCACCTACGAAGTGCCCGCCGCCGCGCCTGACGCCGCGCCGATCACCCGGCTGGCGACCTTCACCGCCCACCGCGACCAGATCACGTACCTCAGCGTGCACCCGGATGGCACGCGCATCGTGACGGTCGGGCTGGACAACACCGTGCGCGTCTTCGGCGTGGAAGTCGAGCCGGAAGCGGCGACGCCGTGCGGCGTGGACGAGATCCCCGAAGGCGATCCGGTCGGACTGATCGCCATGCACGCCCAGCCGCTCGCGGGCGGTCCCGGCGACATAACCGCCGTGCAGGCGTGGTGTGGCAAGCACAGCGGCCTGATCGCAGGCGCGCTGTATCCCGCATGGTCGCCGGACGAGACACAGATCGCTTTCCAGCGCGTCGATCCATCCACGGGCGAGCTGACCGGCCTGTGGATCGCAAACGACGACGGCAGTGGGGCGCACGCCGTACCCGGCACGCAGCCGGACGACCGCGCGCCGTCCTGGTCGCCAGATGGGACGCAGATCGTATTCGAGGGCGTGCGCGACGGCGCGGCGGGCCTCTACATCACCGATCTGGACGCGGGCACGACCGCGCCGCTGCTGGTCAGCGACACGCTCGCCTACGCGCGGCCCGTGTGGTCGCCCGCCGGGGATCGCATCGCCTACCTCGTGCAGCAGGGCGGCGGCAGCCAGTTGTTCACCATCGCTCCCGACGGCAGCGCCCCGGCGCGCATCGGGGATCTGGACGGCGTGCTGAGCGCCAACTGGTCGCCGGACGGCACGCAGCTTGTGGCGGCGGTCCGCGCCACCCCGTTCACGTCGAACATCGTCACGGTGGACGCAGCCAGCGGCGAAACCGTCACGCTCACCAGCGGCGCGGCGGATACCGTGCCGGTCTGGTCGCCGGACGGCGCATACATCGCGTTCGTGCGCGGCGACACGCTGATGATCGTGCGCAGCACGGGCGAAGACGCGCGCCTCGTCGTGCGCCTGCCGGATACGGCGGGCAGCACCGGCCTGTCGTGGCGCGCCGCCATCGACTGATTTCCCTCCGTTTCGGCGGTTTTCACCTGCGGCGATCTTGCATAGATCGCCGCTTTGGTTCTATCCTCACGGCAGAGTTCTGTCGCTGATTCCTTGAGGAGACGACCATGCCTCAGTTTGCACGCTATTCCACCCCGACCGGCCTGCTGTGGGGCCTCGTCATCGATAACGTGATCCACGAGTGGGGCGGCGATCCGCTGGCGCTGGCCGCCAAACCGTCCCCCGGCGAGGCGCTGTTCCCTGTGGACGCCGCGCCGCTGGCCGCGCCCGCCACGCCGAGCAAGATCATCGCGGTGGGGCGCAACTACGCCGCGCACGCCGCCGAGCATCAGGCCGACGTGCCCGACGAGCCGATGCTGTTCCTCAAGCCCTCGACCGCCATCATCGGCCCCGGCGCGACGATCCAGGTTCCGGCGGGCATCGGGCGCGTGGACGAAGAAGCGGAGCTGGCCGTGATCATCGGGCGGACGGCGCACAAGGTCCGCCGCGACGACGCGCTCGACTACGTGCTGGGCTACACCTGCGCCAACGACGTCAGCGCGCGCGTCTTCCAGAAGAAGGACGGGCAGTGGGGCCGCGCCAAGGGCTTCGACACGTTCTGCCCGCTCGGCCCGATCATCAACACGGACCTGGACCCGTCCGATCTGCTCGTGCGCGGCTGGATCGGGGACCGGATGGTGCAGGAGGACCGCACGTCGAGCATGGTCTTCGACGTGCCCGCGCTGATCGAGTTCATCAGCGGCGTGATGACGCTGCTGCCCGGCGACGTGATCCTGACCGGCACGCCTGCGGGCGTCAGCGAACTGCACGACGGCGACACTGTGCGCGTCGAGATCGAGGGCATCGGGACGCTGCGGAATGGGGTGAAGGTCGGGGAGTAGGAGTCGTCGATGAACGGCAAGCCCTCATCGCAGGGTCGAGCACTCGTTCGCCTGCTGGCGCTTGCCGTTCTGTGCTTTTCCCTCGCACCCACCGTCCGCGCCCAACCGCCGGACGACGATCCCGCGCCGTATCTGTACTACTACTCCGACGTGCTGAACGGCATCGTGATCGAGCGCGCCGACGGCTCCGACAGCCGCATCATCGGGCAGGGGCTTTTTAATCGCTACGGTTCAGGCGGCATGGGCTGGTCACCCGACGGCAGGTGGTTTACGAGTCACGGCGTCATCCTCGACGCTGCTGCGAATCTCCCACTCGAAATAACGGGCCGCATCCATAGACTCAACATGTTCGACTGGTCTCCTGACGGCCACTATCTTTTCGCCTCCGGCGACATCGACGCGTGCGACGCGCGTGACGGGCGTGACGAGTGTGATACGGAAACGTTCTGGATCATCGACTTGAACGCCGATGACATCCTCGCCTCGACGACGATCCTGCCCGCCGGAGTGCCGCGCAGCAGCCGCCCGGAGTGGTCATTTGACGAGGGGCAGGTGGTTTTCTACGACGATCTGCTGCTGGGCATGAACGACCAGTTCCCGGTGCGCATCACCCTGCGCTTCGATGGCACGGTACTTCAGGAGCCGATCACCAGCGCAGAGGCCCACCGCGTATTCACCGATATGGTTTACCCCGACTCCCGTGGGGATCTGGACTCGCCAAGCGGGCATTACACCGGCTCGTGGCCGACCCAAACACTGTTGGACACAGGAACCGGGCAGTCCATTTCCCTGCCGGGCAACAGCGAAGCCACCGATCCCAGGCCGATCTACAGTAAATGGCATCCCTCCGAAAACTGGGTCATCCTCGGTTATAACGGCTGCGTCACGGACTGCTCCGCGCCCGATGAAACCACGGTCATGAGCCTGGATGGGCGGATCACGCGTGAGCTTGCCTCGTGCGGATTTGGCACGAGTTGTGTCGGCTGGCTGCCCGACACGGTCGATCTTGGCGCGCTGCCGCCCGGCCAACCGGACTCACTGACCGCTGCGCCCTTGACGATCGAATTTCTGGACTTCATGCCGGGCATCGAGCAGCCGCACGTCAGAACCTGCAACGAGCAGGGCGAGATCATCCAGGACGCCAGCACCGATGAGATCCTTTTCCTTTTCCCACATTCGTCGCCGTGCACCTTCATCGCCCCAACCCGCCTGATCGACAAGTACTTTCCGTTCGCGTTCAACCCCGCTCACACGCTTTATGCGACGCGGTCATCCCAAATGACCGGCTTGTTCGACGTTTCTACGGGTCAGTTAGTGGGGCTAATCGGCGTCTACCCGACCGATCTGGCGTTCAACGAGGACGGCTCGGTGCTTGAGGTGCGGAGCTATCAGGCGTTCACGACGTGGGACGTACAGGAGGCCATTTCGCGGTATTCGAGCAAGTGACTCGACCGCGGTCTATTCGTCACCAAGCCAAAATTCATCAGGCAGCGGCGCGTCAAAATCCTCGCTGATCCACCCGCCGGGGCGCAAATCGGGCGTGCGTTTACCTGTTCGTACAGGTGCTAGGCGCGCAACTGGTTTGTCACCATCCATTAGTAGCGCCCCTGACCGCATCTCGCAGCCAGGGGCGCTTTCAGTTCTGCCCTACTCCGCTCTCCGCGCTACGACGCCGGATCGAAGCGGTAAAGCGCGCCGTTGTAGTCCACGATGTACAGGTTCCCCGCCTCGTCCTCGCCAAACGACGCGATCTGCGGGCCGCTCGCCAGGGACTGCCCGTACTGCCACTCGCCCGCCGCGTCACGCGTCAGCCAGTACAGCACGCCGTTGCACCAGTCGCCGTAGAAGTAGGTGCCGTCCAGCTCCGGCACGGTCGTCCCGCGATACACGTAGCCGCCCGTCACCGAGCACGAGCCGTCGCTGTGCGCATATTCCGCGATCGGCATCACCACGTCCGAGGCAGGCTCCGCGCCCGAATACGGGTGCGACGCCTCGTACGCGTTCCAACCGTAATTCTCGCCGCCCGTGCTGTCGGCGGGCTGGAAGTTCACTTCCTCGTAAATATCCTGTCCCACGTCCGCGATGTACAGATCCCCGGTCGCGCGGTCGAAGCTGAAGCGCCACGGATTGCGCAGCCCCCACGCCCAGATCTCGCCGCGCACGGACGAATCGCCCACGAACGGGTTATCCGCCGGGATGCCGTAGCCCTGTCCCTCCGGCGGATTGGTCACGTCGATGCGGATGATCGAGCCGAGCAGCGTGCCCAGGTTCTGCCCGTTGCCCTCGGGATCGCCGCCGCTGCCGCCGTCACCGAGCGCCATGTACAGGTAGCCGTCCGGCCCAAAGGCCAGATTCCCGCCGTTGTGGTTGGAAAAAGGCTGTTCCTGCTGCAAGATGATTTCTTCGCTGGCGGGATCGGCGGCGTTCGGATCGTCGGAGACGTGATAGCGCGCCAGCACGGTATTGCCGTTCACGTCCGTGTAGTTGATGTAAAAGACGCCGGACTCGGCATAGTTGGACGGGAAGGCCAGCCCCAGCAGGCCGCGCTCGGTGTAGTTGTCGGTCAGCGCCTCGCGGCTGATGCGATCCGACACGTCGAGGAACGTGCCCGCCGTGCTGTAATCCGAGTTCAGCACCTGGATTACGCCGGTCTGCTGCACGACAAAGATCCGGCCCGTGCCGTCACCCGCTGCGGTCATGTAGAGGGCATGCGTAAATCCGCTGGCAACTTCGGTCAGTTGGAACGGCGCAGGCGAAGTGGCCGCAAGCTGCGGCAGGTCCGACGCTTCGCTGCGGTCAGCCTCTGGTGCGGCGAGCGCCGCCAGCGCCACCACGGCCATCACGAGTAAAACAGGGATGATCGACTTCTTCATGCAGAGGTTCTCCTTGGCTTGCCCCCCAACGATAGGTATACGGCGATCTTAAGGTTCTCCTATACGGGGTGACAACTCGCCTCTCGCCCCCGGAATGAAAACGGCGCACCCCGAAGCGTGCGCCGCTCAAATTCTGGACCCCGATTTGCTCTTGCTCTTTGCTCTTTGCTCTCTGCTAACCGCTATTCGCTACCGGCTAACCGCTACTCCACCGCCTCGTTCCATTGAAGCTGATCGCCGATTTTCACGCGATCGAGCAAGCTGGGCGTCGCCTCGATCAGATACTTGGCCGGGCGCTTCGGCGCGTAATACGGACGCCACGGCTTCGCCAGCTTGGCATCCACCACGCGCCCGCCCGCGTCTATCCACACGGCGGCGATGGCGAACGGCACGAAGAACATGTGAATCGACGTGGCGCTCGTGCTTTCGGCGTGAAAGACGAACAGCAAGCCGTCATTTTCCGCGAGACTGCGCCGCCCCATCAGACCCCTGAAGCGGCACCAGAACGTAGCGCACCAGACAGCCCGCCCCAGCACGATCTGGCTGGTGCGGGCGTTGCGAATAATGCGTCGTTGGCTCATCGCGGGATCGTCAGCACCTGGCCGGTAAAGATCAGGTTCGGGTTATAGATGCCGTTCGCCCGCTGGAGCGCATCCATCGTCACGCCGTACATCAGGCTGATGCGGAACAGGTTCTCGCCCGGCTGGACCGTATGCGTGGTCGGCCCGGTGACCGGGGTGGTTGGAACGGTCGGAACCGTCGGAACGACCACCACAGCGCCCGGAATGTTGAGCACCTGCCCGGCGTAGATCAGGTTCGGGTTGGTGATGTTGTTCAACTGCGCCAGCACCGCCGCCGTGGTGTTGTAGCGCGCGGCGATGGACGTCAGCGTGTCGCCGTAAGCGACCGTATACGTGCCGCCCACGCTGGCAACCGCCGTCGGCTGCGCGCCGGGCTGGCCGTAAATCGGCGCGGGCGTGAAGGTCGGGGGAATCTGCGTCTGGGTGTTAACCGGGATGATCAGCGTCTGGCCCACGTAAATCAGCGCAGCGCTGTTCAGCGAATTCGCCTGCACGATGGCGTTGACCGTGCTGCCGTATCGCGTGGCCAGGGCCGACACGGTGTCCCCGCGCTGCACGGTGTAGGTGATCGTGCTGCTGAAGCCGCCCGACGACGACACCGGGGTCGAGGTCGGCAGCG
>NZ_DAISHJ010000122.1:0-1953 GCF_036822615.1 Aggregatilinea sp.
AAGAACCGCTGCGCGCTGCCGCCGCCGATCTCGGCCCGCTGGCGGCGTGCGCCACGCTCGACGTGACGGATCTCGATCACGCCGACGACGACGTCGCGCGGATCGCCGCGCAGCACGGCGAGATCTCGATCCTGGTCAACAACGCGGGCATCCACCTGAAGAAGCCGGTGGAAGACACGACGCCCGCCGAGCTTCAAACCGTGTTGGATACGCACGTCATGGGCGCGTTCGCGCTGTCCCGCGCGCTGATCCCGTCCATGAAGCGCCGCCAGCACGGGCACATCCTGTTCATCGCGTCGATGGCCTCGCTGATGGGTTTGCCGCAGGTCGTCGCCTACGCCGCCGCCAAAACCGCGATCCTTGGCCTGATGCGCACGATGGCCGTCGAGCTGGCCCCGGCGGGCATCCGCGTCAACGCCATCGCGCCCGGCTGGATCGAGTCGCCCATGATGCGCGGCGCGCTGGACAGCGATCCGGCCCGCAAGGAGCGCGTCCTCAGCCGCACGCCGATGAACGCCTTCGGCCAGCCGGAGGACGTAGGCTGGGCCGCCGTGTATCTCAGCGCGCCCGCCGCGCGTTTCGTCACCGGCACGCTGCTCACCGTGGACGGCGGCATCTCGATCGGCCTTTAAACAACGATATTTTGACAAGACTTCTTCAGGAGCATAACCGCCATGCAGCTTGGACTCGGCCTCTACCGCCACATGCTCACGCCCGACAACTTCCGCTTCGCGCGGCAGGCAGGCGCGACGGCCATCGTCGCGCACCTGTGCGACTACTTCGCGGAAGGGCCGCGCATCCCCACCACCCGCGACGACGGCTGGGGGGTCGCGGGAACCGGCCTCGACAGCTGGCAGCCGGAAAATCTCGCCGCGCTCAAAGCGTCCGTCGAGGCGGAAGGGCTTCAGCTTGCCGCCGTCGAAAACCTCGATCCGATGCTGTGGCACGACGTCCTGCTCGACGGCCCGCGCAAAGCGGAACAGCTCGAAACGGTCAAGGACATCATCCGGCGGTTTGGGGACGTGGGCATCCCGGTCCTGGGCTATAACTTCAGCCTCGCGGGGGTATGGGGCCACGTCGAAGGCCCGTACGCGCGCGGCGGCGCGACGTCGGTCGGTTTCCTGGGCGCGGACGGTCCGCAGGAAACGCAGATCCCGCGCGGCATGGTCTGGAACATGATCTACGACGCCGAGGCCGGACCCGGCACGATCGGCACGGTCACGCAGGAACAGCTCTGGGCGCGCCTGAAAGATTTTCTGGACGCCGTGCTGCCCGTGGCCGAAGAAGCGGGCGTGCGCATCGCCCTGCACCCCGACGATCCGCCCATGCCCACCCTGCGCGACACGGCCCGCCTCGTCTACCAGCCGCGCATCTACCAGCAGGTGCTCGATCTGCATCCCAGCCCGTCCAACACACTCGAATTTTGCATCGGCTCGTTGGCCGAAATGACCGAAGGCGACATTTACGATGTGGTGGACACCTACACCCGCCAGAATGATGTCGCCTATATCCACTTCCGCAACATTCGCGGCAAGGTGCCGCGCTATCACGAGGTGTTCGTGGACGAGGGCGACGTGAACATGATCCGCGTGATCCGCATCCTGCTGCAAAACCGGTTCGAGGGCGTGATCATCCCCGATCACACGCCGCAGATGACCTGCGACGCGCCCTGGCACGCAGGCATGGCCTTCGCGCTGGGCTACATCCGCGCCGCGATCCAGGCGTGCAGTTAATATGGACGAGCTTCTGGCGCGGCGGCTCCATACGCAGCGGCTTTCGCGCACGCCCTACGCCGATCCCGCCGAGGTCGTCGGGTGGCTGGGCGCCGTGCAGTCCCAGGATTACGGCGGCGCGGCCTGGGCCGTCGCGCAGCGCACCACCGGCGCGCGGCTGCCCGATGTGGAGCGCGCCTTCGACGACGGGCGCATCTTGCGCACGCACGTCCTGCGCCCG
>NZ_DAISHJ010000122.1:1963-15740 GCF_036822615.1 Aggregatilinea sp.
GGCACTTCGTCACGCCCGCCGACATCCGCTGGATACTGGCGCTCACCGCGCCACGCGTGCGGATGTCGCTTCGTTACTGGGACCGGCAGTTAGGCGTCGATGCGGCGCTCCTGACGCAAAGCTACCGCGCGCTGGAGGACATCCTGCGCGATGGGGCAGCGTTCACCCGTGCAGAAATACTCGACGGACTTTTGCACGCCGGGATTCCCGCCGCGCCGGATCGCATGGCCCATTTATTGATGCACGCCGAGCTTGAAGCGCTCATTTGCAGCGGACCCCGGCGCGGCAAGCAGTTCACCTATGCGCTGCTGGCCGAGCGCGCGCCCCAGGCGCGCACCCTTTCGCACGACGACGCCCTGGCCGAACTCACGCGGCGCTATTTCACGGGGCACGGCCCCGCCACCGTGCAGGACTTCGTGTGGTGGTCGGGCCTGACCACCGCCGACGCGCGAACCGGCCTGGATATGCTGGCGGGGGAGCTGGCCGAGGACGTCATCGGCGGCCAGACGATGTGGTTCGCGGACGCCGCCGCGCCGGACGCATCCCCCACGCCAACGGCGCACCTGCTGCCCAATTACGACGAGTACATCGTCGGCTATACCGACCGCGGCGCCATCTTTGACGACGCCCACGCCGGGCACCTCGACGCGCGCGGCAACGTGCTGTTTCAAAACACGGTGCTGCTCGATGGGCAGGTGGTGGGAATCTGGAAGCGCATGCTCAAGAAGCGGTCCGTGACGCTCCAAACGACGCTGTTCGACACGTTCCGCAGCGATCATACGCCCGCGCTCAACCGGGCAATCGCGCAGTTTGGGGCGTTCCTGGATCTGCCGGTGGAGATGCTCTAAGCGCCTGGCAGCGGCTCGACGCGCAGGCCAACGGGCGCGGGCAGATCGAGGAAGCGGCCAACATCCTGCGCCTCGGCTTCCAATCCCACCCGCGCACCGTCATCGAGCGCGGCGAAAGGCGTCACGATCACGGCAGCCGTTTTCTTACGCTCGATGCGCCACGTTCCCACGGCCAGCCCATCCACGATCACGCACGCGCGGATCACCCCACCGCCGGGATGCACCTGCCGTTTGCCCGCGTCCGGCAGGGCCCAGTCGCGTCTGCGATAGCCCAGCAGGTAATTTTCGTACGCGGGCAGCAGCCGCACGACCGGCTTCTGCTGCGGCGCGTCCAGCCACGCAGCGAAGCGCTCCGGCATCCACAGGCGCTCGTCCCCAACCATGACCTCCACCAGCGACGGCTCCAGGCGCTCGAATGCCGCCCGCGCCTGCGACATGGACAGCCCCGACCAGCTCGCAAAATCCTCCGCCGTGGCAGGACCATACACCCTGATATAACGCCCGGCCAACTCGTCCAGCGCCGCATCGGGATCGAGCGGCGTTTCCGGCGCGATCCAGCCGTCGAGCGCGGCGTACGTCGGTTTGCCGTCGCGCAGGGGGCCGAAACACAGCCGCCCGTTCATCGCCGCCCACGCGGTCAGGTGCACGATCGCCTGCCCTTCGACCGGGATACCTTCGGGCTTCAGCAGCGCCGCCGCCTCGGCGCGCGTCAGAGGTCCGCGCGCGTGCAGCGCGTCCAGCAGCAGACCGGTCCCACGCGCCAGAGCGCCGGGCGTGAGATCGAGCTGTTTGTAGCGCCGCTGCGATGCCCGGATGAAGCGCGGCCCCAACAGCGGGAGCAGCCGGGCGACATCCTGTGCCGTGACGAGATGCAATGTGCCGCGCACCCACCACGTCAGCGCGATCGTATGCGCGTCTTCGCGCGCCTGCCGCACGTCGGCCGCCGTCAGACCGTGCGTCCGGGGCCGGACGGCCAGGGTCGCCGCGGGCAGATCCTGCGACTGGATGCCGCCGAGATCGTGCACGAGCGACGCCACCGCAGATGGGGAAGATGGATCCGGAACGAGCCGCTGCGCGCGCATCCTCAGCCGCCGCACCTGTTCGATGGAGAGTTCTGGCACGTTCATTCCTCCTGCGCGATAGTCTTCTCGATTATACGGAGCGTTAACCGCTTCCCCCTTTCACGCCCGCCACCAGTCGTCAAACTGCCCATACTTGTAATATTCTTAATGTTGCATAATGGATGCGATCAAATCCATAAAGCCTGGTAAAATAGAGTAAAAATGGAAGGGTGAATTCAATCACGCAAAGAGCTAAACTATATCCTCAATTCTGGTTTACCAGGCCGTCGCAGCATGGCAAGCGCGTACATGTGCGCCCTGCCTCCATCATCCCAAGTCATCCGTGCCCGGCGCAGCCGGTTTATCGAGCACCTCACACCATGCCAGAATACACCAGGAATAAGCCGTTCACCGTCCTCGTCGTTGACGATCACACCATGTTCCGGCAGGCGTTCGTATCCCTGCTTGAGACGCGTCCCTCTACCTTTCACGTCGTCGGCGAAGCACGCACGAGCTGCGAAGCGTTGGCGATGGCCCACGAGACCCGCCCCGAGCTGATCCTGCTCGATGTCGGCCTGCCCGATTGCAGCGGCATCGACATCATCGGCGCGCTGCGGGACGTGCTGCCGAACTGCAAAATCGTCATGCTGTCGGCGTTCGATGACGGCCAGTACGTCTACGACTCAATTTGTGCCGGAGCCGTGGGCTACCTCACCAAGAATCTGAGCGCCCAGCAGGTGTTTGACCAGCTCGAAAGCGCCATGCAGGGTTATCTGGTCTTTTCGCCGGATTCAGTCACCCAGTTCGCCCTGATGATCAGCGCCCAGGAACGCGCGCGCGCGGCGAACGACAGCGTGCCCACTCCCGCCGATTTCGACCGCCTCGACAACGAGATCATCCGGCTGGTCGCGGAAGGCCGGACCAATGTCGAGATCGCCCACGCGGTGAACGTCAGCGCGCACACCGTCAAGGTCCACCTGACGGCCATCCTCGCCGCGCTGCACCTCGAAAACCGCACGCAGCTTGCCGTCTACGCCAAAACGCGAACCAGCCGTTCCACTGTTTTCTAACCCCTCTGATCCAGTTTCACCCACCCGGTACAGGAATCTATAGCGGATCGGGTGATGAAGTCCGCCCCATTCAAAGTTACCCTAAGGGTAGACTCCTTCCGGCACTGCGTCTTGGTGCCGGAAATCGAGGGGGTAATGCTTTGAGGAGGATGGATATGGGTCAGAATCAACCGCTTTCACAGATTCTAGACGACGTTGTTCTCACCCGGCGGAGCTTCGTGAAGTGGAGTTCGGCCCTGGGTGGGACGGCGGCGTTGGCTGGGGGACTGGGAACAGCTCTGCACAGCGCGCAAACCACCGAGGCCGCGCGCGCTGCCGAGAGTACGTCGCAGCTCATCACCACCGCGTGCTACCACAACTGCGGTGGCCGCTGCATTCTCTACGCCGATGTTCAGGACGGTGTGGTGAAGCGCCTGGTTCCCGATATTGACGAAGTGGACACCATCGATCAGCCGCGCTCGATTCCCTGCCTGCGTGGCCGCTCGCAGATCCACCGCGTCTACTCGACCGACCGCCTGAAGTACCCGATGAAGCGCGTCGGCAAGCGTGGCGAAGGCAAATTCGAGCGCATTAGCTGGGAAGAGGCGCTGGACACCATCGCCTCTGAAATGAAGCGCCTTAAAGAAGCCTACGGCAACGAATCCTTTTACTTCCACTACGCATCCGGTACGCAGTGGCCCGGTCCGAATGGCCGTAACCCCGTCCGCCGCCTGATGCGCCTGTTCGGCGGCTACACCGATTATTATGGCACGTACAGCTCGGCCTGCTATTCCGCCGTGATCCCCTTAATCACGGGTGGCATCAATAACTCGGCAGATGACATGCTCAGTTCCAAGCTGGTCGTGCTGTTCAGCTCCAACCCGGTCGTCACCACCAGCGGCGGCGACAACGTCGGCTATCACTGCATGAAGGCTAAGGAAGCCGGTGCGCGCTTCATCTGCATCGACCCGATCATGACCGATAGCTGCGTCGCGCTCGAAGCGGAATGGATTCCGATCAACCCCGGTACGGACGTCGCGCTGGTCGCGGCCCTGTCGCACGTCATGATCACCAATGACCTGTACGACAAGGACTTCATGGCGAAGTACTCCGTCGGCTTCTCCGAAGATACCCTGCCGGAAGACGCCCCCAAGAACAGCTCGTGGATGGCCTACGTCATGGGCGACGCTGATGACGTCGAGAAGACCCCCGAATGGGCCGCCGAAATCACCGGCATCCCGGCGGAGCGCATCGTCAGCCTGGCCTACGACATGGCGCAGACCAAGCCGTGCGCCATCTTCCAGAACCTGGGCTTCCAGCGCCGTGCTTACGGCGAGCAGCCTGTCCGCGCTATCCCGATCCTGGCCGCGATGACCGGTAACTTCGCCATACACGGCGGCAGCACCGGCGGCACGGTCGGCAGCGCTGGCGGCATCAAGATGGGCGGCGTCCCGACCGGCGACAACCCGGTCAAGGGCGTGATTTCGGTCTTCATGTGGCCGGACATGATCACGCGCGGGACGGAAATGACCAACGGCCCACAGGACCGCATCAAGGGCGTCGAGAAGCTCAACGCCAACATGAAGTTCATGTGGAACCACGGTGGCAACACCATCACCAACCAGCATTCGGACATCAACCTGACGCAAGAAATCCTCAGCGACGACACCAAGCTGGAACTCATCGTCACGTGCGAAGTCATGATGACGCCGAGCGCGATGTGGTCCGACATTCTGCTGCCCGCCAGCACCGGCTTCGAGACGGATAACGTCATCACCGGCGGCGGTTCGGGCCGCGTAGCCTGGGCGATGTACAGCCATCAGGTGATCGATCCACTGTTCGAAGATATGCCGGAAATCTGGATGGCCGACCAGCTCGCCGACCGTCTGGGCGTTTTGGACGAGTTCCGCGAAGGCAAGGAAACCACCGAGGACTGGATCCGCTTCATGGTGGACACCGCCCGCGAAGCCGACGAGAACTTCCCCACCTTCGAAGAATTCAAGGAAATCGGCATCTACAAGAAGACCAGCCCCGGCCAGAAGATCGGCGCAGCGGCTTTCGTGGAAGATCCCGAAGCCAACCCGCTGACCACCCCTACCGGCAAGATCGAGATCTACTCGCCGACTCTTGCTGCGCTGGAAGACCCGGAGGAAATCCCGGCCATCCCCAAGTACATTCCCGAATGGGAAGGCGTCAGCGACCCGCTGCGTGACACTTACCCGCTGATGATGATCACCCCGCACGCGGTCCAGCGGTCGCACTCCACATTCAGTGGCATCGACTACCTGGAAGAAGCGCACCACCACGTGATGTGGATCAACGCGCTCGATGCGGCAGATCGCGGCATCGAAAACGGCGATACATGCTACGTGTTCAACGACCGGGGCAAGATCGAAATCAAGGCGCGCGTCACGCCGCGCATCCGTCCGGGCGTCATCGCCGTGCCCCAGGGCCACTGGCACAAGCCGGACAAGGACGGTCTGGATAAGGGCGGCTGCGGGAATACCCTCACCAAGTACTACCCCACGCCGTACGCAAAGGGTAATCCGCAGCACACCAACCTCGTGCAGGTTGAGAAGGCTTAAGCAGGAGTTACGCAATGGCAAATCAACTCGGTTTTCACGTAGACCTCTCAAAATGCACGGGATGCAAGGCTTGTCAGGTCGCGTGCAAGGACAAGAATGACCTGCCGATGGACGTCATTTGGCGCCGCGTCGCCCAGTACACCGGTGGCGAATGGATCAAGAGCGGCAATCAGTACGTGCCGTCCAACATCTTTTCCTACTTCGTCTCGGTATCGTGCATGCACTGTGATAACCCGCTGTGCCTCGAAGTCTGCCCGGCGGCGGCCATCTCCAAGAACGAAGACGGCATCGTCGAGATCGACCAGGACAAGTGCGTCGGCTGCCGTTACTGCGAGTGGACCTGCCCCTACGGCGCGCCGCAGTTCAACGCCGACAAGGGCACCATGACCAAGTGCAACTTCTGCGTGGACCTGCTCGCCAACGGCGAAAAACCGGCCTGCGTCGCGGGCTGCACCTTCCGCGCCCTGGACTTCGGCCCCATCGAGGAGCTGCGCGAAAAGTACGGCCACTTCGATGGCCCCGCGCCGCTGGTGGATCCGTCCGTCACCAAGCCCAATATGGTCTTTACACCGCGTAAGACAGTCACGATGACGTTCGACTCGAAGGCCGGCGAAATCGCTAACCCCGAGGAGCTGTAACTGTGAATACCAAAGAATGGGCGCTGATCGCCTACACCATTCTGACCCAAATGTCCGTCGGCGCGTTCGTCATCCTGGGCGTGGTACACACCCTGGCGCTGCGCAAGTCGAACGAAAAAGAAGCCAGCGCGCTGAGCGACCGCGCCCTGCTGGCGATTGGCCCGGTGATCGTGCTGGGCGTGCTCGTTTCCCTGCTGCACCTGGGCAACCCGATGAACGCGTATCGCGCCATCAGCAACGTCGACAGCTCCTGGCTGAGCCGCGAAATTCTGGCGACCGTGCTCTTCACGGGCCTGGGCGCGGTCTTCGCCTTCCTCCAGTGGCGTAAGATCGGCACCTTCCAGATGCGCCGCATCCTGGCCGTGGTGGCCGCGCTCGCCGGTCTGGTCCTGGTCTTCTGCATGTCGCAGGTCTACCTGCTGGACTTCGAACCGGCCTGGAACACCGCCGCGACGCCGATCACGTTCTTTGTGACCACCTTCCTGCTGGGCGGTCTGGCGATGGGTGCCGCATTCGTCGCCAACTACAGCTACCTCAAGTCCAAGCCGAACCTCTCGGACCTGCCCATCCAGGCGGACCTGCTGCGCACCTCGCTGCAGTGGATCGCCGTGGCCGCGATGATCCTGGTTGGCATTGAGCTGGTCGTCATGCCGCTGTACGTCGCGCACCTGTCCAACGGCAACGCGCTGGCCGTCGAGAGCGCCAGCAAGCTGACCGGCGAATACGGCACGATCTTCGCGCTGCGTCTGGCGCTGGGCGTCATCGGCGCGGTGCTGTTCAGCCTGTTCCTCTACATGACCGCCACGCTGAAGAAGGATCGCCAGATGGTGAACTTCGCCTACGGCGCGTTCGCGGTCGTGCTGATTGCCGAGGTGATGGGCCGCTTCCTGTTCTACGCCATTCACCTGCGTATGGGCATCTAGCGAGCCGGGCCTCGCCCGCTCCACCCGCAACAAACGAAATCGGGACGGCAGATGCGCCGTCCCGATTTTTTGTTGTATGGGTAGAAACCTCACCCCCGGCCCCTCTCCAATCAAGTTGGAGAGGGGAGAAAAACGCGATCATGGGCGATGCCCGTTTCGCTGCGGGATCTCCGCACAACAGGGTTGTGGGAAGGTGTCGGGGGCTAAGACTGTTGCCCGCTATTCCTCGGAATACAGCGTCGCCAGTACGTCCTTGACCGTCTGCTCCGGCGTGTCGTCCAGCACTTGCGCGCCCCAGAAGCCGAACACGTTTTCCAGCAGCAGCTCGTCGGCCCAACCGATGTTCTCCATCGTCCAGTTGGGATCGATCTGCGACACAGCGTCCACGATCTTTTGCAGGATCGGCTCGATGGCCGCAAACGCACGCGGATCGTGCCGCCAGTCGCGGAACAGCGTGTCGCGCGTGATCGGGGTCGGCGGCGTCAGCGTCGCGTCCAGCGTGACCGTCGCGGACTGCCGGATATCGGCGGACGACGCGCCGATCAGGATGTCGAACGCGCCGCTTTCGGCCACAAAATCGTGGTGCCCGGCGTGATAGAACGCGAACGCGCGTGCGTCCAGGTCGAAGGACACGGTCTTCGTTTCGCCCGGTTCCAGCGCCACTTTGCCGAACGCCCGCAGTTCTTTTTCGGGCCGCGCCACGGACGCCTCGTGATCGTGTACGTAAAGCTGGACCACGGCCTTACCCGCCACCGGGCCGCTGTTGGTCACGTCCACCGAGACGGTCAGCCCGTCCACATCCTTGAACGCTTCCGCCGAGACGCGCAGGTTGCTGTACTCGAACGTGGTATAGCTCAGGCCATAACCGAACGGGAACTGCACAGGCGTCTGAGTCGTGTCGTAGTAGCGGTAGCCGATGAACACGCCCTCACCGTACCGCGCCTTGCCCAGCTCGCCCGGATAATTGATGTAGGCGGGCGTATCGCTCAGTTTGATCGGGAACGTCTCGGCCAGATGCCCGGAGGGGTTCACCTTGCCGAACAGCACATCCGCGATCGCGCCGCCGCCCGCCTGGCCCATCATCCACGCTTCGAGCACTGCCGCCGGGCCATCGATCCAGTCCTTCATGGCGACCGCGGAACCGTTGTTGAGGATCACGACCGTCTTGGGTTGTACCGCGGCCACGGCCTGGATCAGCGCCACCTGATGATCCATCAGGTCGATGTCGGGCCGGTCGTAGCCCTCGGATTCCTTCAGCGGCGGCAGCGCGACGTACAGCAGCGCGATCTCCGCGTCACGGGCCAGCGCCACCGCTTCTTCGATCAGCGCCGGATCGGACGCGTCGTCCATCGTATAGCCGGGCGCGTAGGCCAGTGCGGCGTCCCCGGCCAGCTTTTGCAGTTCATCGAAGGGATTGTCAACGCGCGTCGGGTTGATGTGCGAGCTGCCGCCGCCCTGGAAGTACGGCTCTTTGGCCGCCACGCCGATCACCGCGATCCGGCTGACGTCGTGCAGCGGCAGCAGGCCGCCCTCGTTCTTCAGCAGCACCATCGCGTCGGCGGCGATGCGCCGCGCCAGCGCGTGATGCGCGTCGATGTCGATCGGCGTGCCGCCCTTGGGGGTTTGCTGCGCTTTGTCGATGATCGACAGCAGACGCATGACCGCTTTATCCAGCGCGGCCTCGTCCAGTTTCCCGCTGCGCACGGCCTCCACAACAGCGCGCGTGCGATGCGGCTGCGGCCCCGGCATCTCCAGGTCCAGCCCGGCATCCAGCGCCTCAACGCGGTCGTGCACCGCGCCCCAGTCCGACACGACCACGCCCTCGAAGCCCCAGCGATCCTTGAGCACGTCCGTCAGCAAGTAGTGGTGCTGCGACGCATACGTGCCGTTCAGCCGGTTGTACGCGCACATCACGGTCCAGGGCTTCGCGTTTTTGACCGCGTACTCGAACGCCGCGAGGTACAGCTCGTGCAGCGTGCGCTCGTCGATCTGCGCGTCGATGGTGAAACGCTGTTCTTCCTGGTTGTTGGCCGCGAAGTGCTTCAGCGACGTGCCGACGCCCTTGCTCTGCACGCCGTTGATCAGGCTGGCCGCCATGCGCCCCGCCAGATGCGGATCTTCCGAGAAATACTCGAAGTTGCGCCCACAGAGCGGCGTGCGCTTCATGTTCGTCCCCGGCCCCAGCACGATATCGACGCCAATCGACAGGCATTCGTCGGCCAGCGCCTCGCCCAGCTCGCGGACCAGATCCACGTCCCACGTCGAGGCCAGCGCCGACGCGGTCGGGAAGCACGTCGCGGGAATCGTCTCGCCGCCAAATCCACCCGGCACGCGGCGCACGCCGTGCGGCCCGTCCGACATGATGATCGGCGGAACACCCAAACGCTCTACGGGCACTGTGTCCCACGGCGTCAAACCGGTACAAAGGGCTGCCTTTTCTTCCAGAGTCATTTGTTCAAGAAGGGATTTCAGGTCCATAAGATGTTTTTGCTCCTGTCGACCATCCGGTAAAAGCCGCTAACCCGCACAACCGGGACGAACCGTGGCAGGCCCGTCCCGGTACGCCCCTAATGATAGAATAAAACGCGATTCCCGCCGATTATTGTGCCGCAGCGCACGAGGCAGAGGATCGAAAAAGGGCGCGGCCCGCCACGCGAACCGCCCCCTCACACCGACCGGCTGCTACCGCCCGGTAATCGTCTGCGCCGGGCTGGGGTTACTGCCTGCCGCCCCGGCCCCACATCGGCGCGCCGCTGGCCGTGCGCAGTTGGATCCGCCGGGCCGATGCCGCGTTTTCGATCACGCCCACTTTAAACTCGTCGCCCTCGTAGTACCCGTTCAGCGTGATTCTGTCCCCCGGCTGGACGTCGAAGCCCTGTTCCACCGCGTAAGACCACGGGCGACCCTCCACCAGCACGGTTTCCCCGTCCGCGTCCAGCACCAGCTCCGTCTCACTGACATCCATCGCCACGCCCTGCACGCTCACCCATTCTCCCGCGTCGTCTTCGCCCTCGATGTACACCAGATCCCCTGTCTGCCCGCCGCCCCCGGCCTGACCGCGTCCACCGCCAGCGCCCGTGCCATTACCATGCGTTTCGCCGCTTTCCTGCCCGCCCTCGTCGGACTGCGTTCTGGCGACCGTGCGGTTGATCGCGCCGTAGACCAGGATGCCGATCAGGCCGGTGAACAGAACTCCCAGCACGACTTTTTTCACCATGCGTCACATCTCCTCACGACCATATGAACCTAGCGCGAACCCTGCGCCGCCGGGCGCTCGCCGGACCCCAGCGTGCTGAAAAACCGGGGCGTCACCTTGGTCACCCAGCCCCAGTGAATTGCGAAGTGCACCACCGCCGCCGCGATCAGCGTCACGCCCGCCCACGTGTGGATCAGATCCCACGTCGTGCGGCTGAACAGGAAAAACGCGCCGGACCGCCCGGCTCCGGAAGGCGAGAGCAGGAAGTAGATCCCCGACACCGCGACCAGCACGAAGCACACGCCGATCAGCCCGTCGATCATCACGTTGAAACGCGCCTTGGACGACATGCGCGTTTCGCAGCCCTGCGCCATGCTGGCAACCCGCCGCGCCATCGTCTTCACCCACGACCAGTGCAAATAGAGGTGCACCAGCACGATGGCGATCATCAGCAGGCCGCCCCACATATGGATGTCTTCCCAGGTCGCCCGCTGGAACAAAATGATCGTGTTGTAGTGGGGATTCCGCCCGCCCTGGTAACCGTTCGGCAGGTACAGGAAATAAATACCCGACAGTGCCGCGGTGATCCCGCTCAGAAACACGGTCAGGTCGATCAGCCAGTTGAGACGCGTGCGTTTTGACATAAGTCCTCTTTTGCCAGGGCAGACAGGGGTTCATCGCGCGGCTGCCTGCAAGGGAAAGGCGAAGACAGGAAGAACCGGAAAAAATGCCGCGAGAAGGCAGTGAGGACATCGATGCGTGCGGCCCGCCCAACGTTCAAAGAAGGGACGCCCGGTCTGTGCGGGGGACCGGGCGTTCCACCTGACGGGGCAGCTCAAGGGGCTGCCGGGAGGAAATTAGTAGCCTGCGCAGTTCTGGAACGCGGGCAGGTGCTGGAACTCGGACGCGTCGCGCAGGGAGGTGAAGACCTGCACCATGTCCGGGTAATTCTGCGCGGTGGCGATCCAACTGTCGTACAGGTCCAAGTTTGCGACTTCGGCATCCGCTGCGGTGGCGCAGGCATCGGCCAGGGTGCTGAACTGGACGTCCACGGCGGCGCTCACGTCCGGGATGGCGATCCCGTAGCGGTCGAACAGGAACTCAAGCGACGCGATGTGCGACGCTTCGGCCCGCTGGATGTTCGTGAACGGGCGCACCGCGCCGAACTGGTCGATCACAGCCTGATAGATGTTGTACGCGTTGTATTCGTCCGACAGTCCGGCGGTCAGCGCGTCGATCACATCCGCCGGAACGTCACCTTCGACTGCCGGGGGCAGGCAGCACAGCACACCCTGGCCCACGCCCACCTGTCCGCCAGCGCCCATGTTTCCGGCGCCCTGCTGTCCGGCGGTCCCGGCCTGCCCGGCGCCCATCGCGCCGCCGTTCTGAAGGCCCGTACCCTGGTTCGCCTGATAGCCTGTGCCCTGGTTCGCCTGATAGCCGCCGCCCTGGCCGCCGCGACCACCGCCTCGATTGCCCGGCCCCTGTGCATAGCTCGATTCCGTCATCACCGCCAGCGACAAGGCCACGACGCCTGCCATCACCAGCGCGAAAAATCCGAATTTCACCAGCCGCTTATTCAACATGTCGTTTTCTCCTATGCGTACCGTTGTCTCGTCAAACTTATACATAGAATAAGGCTGGAATATGTAGAACTTGTGAAGAACTTTCGTGGAACTTATGTGGTTTGATCGTGGTCCTAAGAGAAATTGTGATTTACATCACTAATTGACCGGGCCATTTGTTACACTTTTTTATATCTCATGTACAGTATACTGGTTCTAGCGAACGGGGCGCTGCACGGCGCGATGGCACGCACCAGCCCCGGAACGACAACTATTCCGTTTATAGTCACCGAGGCGTATGATGAATTACCCTGATCACTACGAGCACATGAAAGAATTGATGGGCGAACTGGGCGGCGGCATCCCCACCACGATGGGCTGCTTCAGCCGTCTGCACGAAAAAGCATCCGAAACCGGCTCGCTCGACGTGAAGACCAAAGAACTGATCGCGCTCGGCATCGCGATCGCCATTCGCTGCGACGGCTGCATCGCGTTCCACGTGCACGACGCGCTCGCCGCCGGGGCGACGCCGGATGAAATTATGGAGACCATCGGGGTGGCAATCCTGATGGGCGGCGGTCCCGCGGTGATGTACGGCTGCGAGACGCTGGAAGCCCTCAAGCAGTTCCAAGCCGAAGCCGTAGGATAGGGGCATCGGTTTTCTTCCCCGCGAAGCGGCGCGCCGGTCCGCAGCACCGGAAGGGTGTGCCGCTTCGCACCGCATCCGCTCCCGCGCTGCGTAATCGCTACGTTTCCAGGTGGCGGTTGCGGGCCAGAATGCCCCCTTCGAAGCCTTGAAACACCAGCAGCAGCTCCGCCGCGATCTCGCCCAGGTTGCAGAAGTAATGCGGCTGCGTGGCATCGAACAGTAGGCTGTCGCCCGGCTGCATGGCGTAGGTCTGGCTGCCCACGTGGTACTCGACCGCGCCGCTCAGGCAGTAGACGAACTCCTGCCCCGGGTGGCTGATCGGCTGGCTTGCGCCGCCCGCGCGCGGTTCTACCGTAACCAGGAACGGCTCAAGCTGCTGGTTGTGCAGGCCGAGCCCCAGGCTTTCCATGACCAGCCCGTTTCCCTGCGTGCCCAACCGCTGACCGTGCGGCACAAACACGATCGCCTGTTCGTGCGTCTCCTCGAAAAAGTCGGTGATCTTGACGCCCAACGCGTTCGCCAGCGTATGCAGCGACGAGACCGTCGGGGAATTTTCGCCCCGCTCGATGAGGCTGATCGCGTTAATCGACAGGTCGCACCGCTCCGCCAGCGCCCGCAGCGACAGTTTGCGCTGCTCGCGGATCGCGCGGATGCGGGGACCAACGTTGAGCGTGCTTTGCGCCATAAGCTTTGACCGTCCTTGCCTGCGCCGTTGATGCCAGCATTGTACCATAATAATTGACGACAACAATAAAAGTAGTAAAATGGACCCACGTATCGCCGTTTACAAGGAAGATAACCGATGAAAATTGCAGTAGTCACCGAAGACGGACAAACGATCAGCCAGCACTTTGGCCGCGCGCCTTATTATCTGGTTTTCACCATCGAGGACGGCGCGATTGTCGCCCGCGAGCAGCGCGATAAAGCCAATCACAGCCACTTCGCGGGCCAGCCGCACGAGCACGAGCACGGACACGAGCACGGCCAGGGGCATGGCTTCGGCCCCGCATCTGAGAGCAAGCACAACCAGATGATCGCCTCGATCACCGACTGTGAAGCCGCCATCGTGCGCGGCATGGGGCGCGGCGCGTATATTTCCTTGCAGCAAGCCAACATCCGCCCCATCGTGACCGACATCGCCAGCGCCGAAGACGCCGTGCGCGCCTATGTCGACGGCAGCATCGTCGATCACACCGAGCGGCTGCATTAGGGGACACGCATGTTCCGGGCTTTGTAGGGGCGTATTGCGATACGCCCCGTTTT
>NZ_DAISHJ010000123.1:0-15692 GCF_036822615.1 Aggregatilinea sp.
TGGCCATACCTCAACTCTATCGTTCCTTTGCGCTATTTAACAAACACGCTCTAATGACTAACCACTGCTTTTCTAGCAGTAGGGCGGGCCTTGCGACCCGCCCCACGTTCGAAACTCAATCCGGTTTTACCCGTTCTTCTCGTCCAGGCAGGCCTGTGCTTCCGCGACTGCCGCATCCATCGCGTCCTGAACCGGTACGTCGCTCAGGAACACTTCTTCCAGATGCGCTTTGAACGGCGTATCGACGCATTCCGCAAAGTACGGGCTGTAGGAGTCGGGGATCGGCTGGACGTTTTCCAGGTCCGCCACGATCGGGCCTTCGTACTCGTCTTCCGTCAGGCCCTGGGCTTCCGCGATCGACTGGACGGCGGTCAGCGCGTAGTCCGCGAAGGCTTCCGCACCGTCACCCGCCGCGATGTACTTCATGAACGTCCACGCGGCGTCCTTGTTCTCGCTCGCGGAGTTCATCGCAAAGCCGGACCAGCACAGCGTGTTGCCCTTGCCGACCGGACCCGCAGGCAGACCCATCGTGCCGAAGTTGAAGCCGTCGATCGCCAGGTAATCCTTCATGGGCCAGTGGCCGGTCCACAGCATCGCCACCTGGCCGCTGGTGAACAGGTCCACGCCCGCGAATGCCGCGACGTCTTCGTTCGTCGGGGCGACCTTTTCCTTCAGGAACAGGTCCACGTACCACTGAATCGTGTTCACGGTCGCTTCGCTGTTCATGTACCCGTCAACGGTCGTGCCGTCTTCGCTGATGATCGTGGTGCCGTTCTGGATCATGAGCGGGAAGATACCGCGCGTCCAGAGCCAGTCGCCCCAGCCGTCGGGGAGCTGGATGCCCCACTGATCGTCACCGGTCAGCGCCTGGGCAGCGCTCAGCAGATCGTCCCAGGTCCAGTCCGCGTTCGGATACTCAACACCGGCGGCGTCGAACATGTCCTTGTTGTAGTACAGCACGAGCGAGCTGTAGTCTTTGGTCAGCAGGTAGGTCTCGCCGTTGATCTGGCCGAACGACGCCAGACCGGGCAGGAAGACGTTCATGTCCAGCGGATCGTCGCCGTTGATGTACGAATCGAGCGGCTCGACGATGCCTTCGCCCACGAAGCGGGCCACGTCACCGTCACCCACCTGATAGACGTCCGGGGCCGTACCCGCGGCGATGTCGGCCAGCAGCTTGGTGCCATATTCCTGCGGAACAGGCTCCAGGTTCACGTCGATGTCGGGATACGCTTCTTCGAACGAGGCAATCGCCTTATCCCACGGTTCCAGCGCGTCGCCGCTTTCCCAGGTTGTCACGCGGATCGAAGTCTTATCCTGCGCCTGCGCGGCGGGCGTATGGAAGATCGCCACGTTCGCCGCGAAGCCCAGAACCATCACCGTGATGGTCAGGACAAACAGCAGTTTCCTACGGTTAGACATCTGTGCATCTCCTTATGTAAGTCTTCTAAACTGCAGGCGGGATGCGTTCGGGGGGCAAATCGGGTATAGTTGCCAGCCGAGACGCACCAGCGTCTTACTTCTGCTGTGTGCCGCGTATGTCTTTGCGAGGGAGATACGCGGCGCGTTTTTAATGGTGCCGTGCGATAAGCCTCACGCGCTTATACCGTCACCTCCTTTGCGAATATCTATCCGTTCCTTCTCCCCGTGAATGCGAACGTTAAAAGCCAGCCGCGTCCAATGCGACGGCAAACGAGGATTCAAAGTCACGCCTTGCGCGCCCAGCCGCAGCCCCGCGAAGCCGAAGACCAGCGCCTGCCAGATCCCACCCGCCGATGCCGCGTGAATGCCGTCCCCGGCGTTTCCGCGCACGTCGTAGAGATCCGCCTTCGCCGCGAGCATGAAATGCCCGTACGCCTCGTCGGGCTTGTCCATCTCGCAGGCGGCCCAGGCGTGGAAGCTCGGCCCCAACGACGATCCGTACTGGTGGTCGGTGATGGGCATGTACGTGTCCCAGTTGGTCTGCCACGTCTTCGCGTCGTACTCGTCGCGCAGCAGGCACAGCAGCATGATCGCGTCCGCCTGCTTGAGCACCTGGCTGGCGTTGGCGCCCTCGATGCCCAGCACCACCTGCATCGATTTGTCCGTGGCGGCGATCACCGCCGGGTCGATGCGCTCGCGCGCGAAAAAGCCGTCGAACTGGAGCAGCAATCCCGTGTCGGGATCGTGGTGGATGATGATGTGCTCGATCACGTCCTGCCAGTGCGCCAACCGTGCCGCCGACAGGTCAAGATCCTCGCGCAGCGCGGCGGCTTTCTCCGGCGCGTGCGCGTCGAGCCAGTCCAGCGTGGCGAAGGCCAGTTGAAGATGCCACTGCGCCATGCGGTTGGTGTACACGTTGTTATCGACGTGATCGTGATACTCGTCCGGCCCGATCACATCGCGCAGCGCGTAGCGGCGCTGGCCGGACTCGTCCGTTTCCGGCTCGGCGCGGTCGCCCCAGAAGCACGCCCCGCTGAGGATCATCTCCGCGCCATAGTCGCGCAGGAAGGCGTCGTCGCCGGTCGCCTGCCAGTACTGGTGGATGGCGTAGGCCACGTCCGACGTAATGTGAATTTCGATATCCCCGGTCCAGATGCGGACCAGCCCCTGCCCGTCGAACGACGGCACCCAGCGCGGCGTCACTTCGTCGCCGGTCGCGGCGCTCTCCCACGCGTACTGCGCCCCGCTGTAACCGTTCGCGGCGGCCTTATTCCGCGCGCCCGGCAGCGTGTGATAGCGGTACATCAGCATGTTGCGCGCCATTTCGGGCTGCGTGAACATGAAAAACGGCAGGATGAAAATTTCCGTGTCCCAGAAGACGTGCCCCCGGTAGCCCAGCCCGCTCAGCGACTTGGCCCCCATGCTCACGAATTCGTCGTGCTGCGGCGCGGCGCTCAGCAGTTGGAACAGGTAGAACCGCACCGCGATCTGCGCCTCGTCGTCGCCTTCGATGATCACGTCGCACTCGTCCCACAGGTCCGCCCACGCCGCGATCTGCGCCGCGCGCAGGTCGTCATACGTCTGCCCGTCCAGCGCCGCCAGCGCCCGCGCGACCGGATCTCCGTCCGCGCCGGGATCGCGGCTGGTGGCATAGCTCACCAGCTTGTCGATCTGCACCGTTTGCGCCGCGCCCAGATCGTGCCCCACCGCGAGGCGCGGCTGACCGGGACACGAATGCGGCACCGCGTCGCCCGCCGTGCCCGTGACGACTGCCGCCGCCGCGAGCGTCAGCCCGCTGTGGCGCGTCTCGCTGCGCAGCCACACTGCGCCGTCCGTCACACCCTGATCCGCGTGCCGCCAGTGCAGCAGATCATCATTGGCGACGTGGCCGTTGATGCCCGTCTCCACCTCGATCCGGCACGGCTGGTTCACGGCGGTGATCAGCACCCGCATCGCACCAATGTGCTCCCGCGCGTAGCTGGCGAAGCGCTCGAACGTCAGATCGAGCACCGCGCCGGACGGCGACTGCCAGCGTACGTCGCGCCGCAAGATGCCCCGCCGCAGGTCCATGTGCCGCCGGAAGTCCAGCACCTGCCCCCAATCCAGCCGGAAGCGCTCGCCATCCACGATGAGATCGAAGTCCAGCCAGTTCGGCAGGTTCGCCAGCTCCGTCATGCTGATCGGCATGTCGTCGAAGACGCCGTGCGCCAGCGTCAGCGCGTGATCGTTCGGGTAGCCTTCCTCGAAGCTGCCCCGGCTGCAAAAATAGCCGCTCCCGGCGGTGAACACCGTTTCCATGTGCCGCTGCGTCGCGGGATCGAAATCGTCCTGCGCCAGCGTCCAGCCCTCTTCCCAGGCGCGGATCGACTGAATCTCGTCCAGCGTCACGCCCTTCAAATCGTCGCGCCGCGCGAACGATCCGCGCCGCTGCGCGATTTCCGCGAAGCGGTCCGCCGGGCCGAGCGCCAGACACGCCATGCCCGCCGCCAACCCCGCCTCGATCCCGGCGGCGGCGTCTTCCACCACCAGACAGTCAGCGGGCGGGTAGTTCAACAGCGCCGCCGCGCTGCGGAACAGGTCCGGCGCGGGCTTCTGCCGTGCGACGGTCGAGCTGTCCGTCAGCACCGTGATCCGGTCCAGAATGCCCAACCGCTCGCAAACCGTCTGCGCGTTGCGGCTGGCGGAGGCAATCGCGCACGGCACGCCCGCCGCGCGGAGCTGGTCGAGCAGGTCAGCCACGCCCGGCAGCAGGTCGTCCGGTGTGATCTGCCCCAGCATCTCGACGTAATAGCCGTTCTTGCGGTCCATCATCTGCTGCGCTTCCGGCTCGGTGACCGGTTTGCCCTTCAGCAGCAGCCGCAGCGATTCCCGGCGCGAGACGCCGCGCAGCGCCTCGTTATCCTGCCGGGTAAAGATGATGCCCTCTTCATCGGCCAGCCGTTTCCAGGCCAGGAAGTGATATTCGGCGGTGTCGGTGATGACGCCATCCAGATCGAAGATGACGGCCTTGATGCACGTGTTCATTCAGTGTCCTCGGGCGAGTAAGGTTGGGTGGATTCACGGATGACCAGTTTGGGTGTCAGCAGCACCTGCTGCGTTTCCACGTCTTCATTTTTGAGCAGGCTGATCAGCATCTGGACCACGCGCTGCCCCACGTCCCAGACCGGCTGCTGGAGCGTGGTCAGGCCGGGACGGAAGTAGCGCACCACCGGCACGTTGTCGAACCCGGTCACGGCGATGTCGTGCCCGACGCGCAGGCCGCGCTCCTGCACCGCGCTGATCGTTCCCAGCGCGATCAGATCGTGCATGGTGACGATGGCGGTTGGGCGGCGGTCCAGCGGCAGATCGAGCAGTTGGGGCGTCGCGCCGTACCCGAAGTCGTATTCCGTCTCGCCGCGCACGATCCACGCCGGATCGATCGGCAGCCCGGCTTCTTCCATGGCCTGCAAATAGCCCGACAGGCGCTCCGTACCCACACGCGAGGTCTCCGGCCAGCACAGGATCGCGATCCGTTCGTGGCCCAGGTCCATCAGGTGACGCGCGGCCAGATAAATGCCCGCCTGCCCGTCCACGTCCACGTACGGGAAGGCGTGGTCGCTGTCCGTGCGCCCAAAGGCCACCAGCGGCACGTTGAGCCGGTTCAGGGCAGGCACGCGCGGATCGTAGTATTCGAGGCCGGAGAGGATGAAGCCATCCACGCGGCCCGTCAGCACCAGTTCCTGGTAGATCTCGACCAGATCCTGCCCCTGGCGCTGCGGGAACAGCAGGATGTGATAGCCGAGTTCTTCGGCGGCTTCGACGACGCTTTGCTGGAACTCTTCGAGCACGGGGTTGAAGTAGTAGTGGCGGTCGGGCTGCCAGGAGTAGCCCAGAAGGTAGCTGGATTGGGTGCGCAGGTTGCGCGCGGCGACGTTGGGGCGGTAGTCGAGTTCTTCGACGGCGGCGTAGATCCGGTCCCGCACTTCAGGCGTGACGCGCTTCTGACCGCTCAACACCTTCGACACGGTCTGGTAGCTGACGCCAGCCCTGCGAGCGACGTCCTTTAACGTAACTTTTTTGGACATCGTGCCTTCAAAACCCCAATTCTAAATAGGGCGAACGTTCGCCTAAAAATCATCATAGATGAGTTTGCACCGCTTGTCAAGCAACATTAATACTCGTGTGGCGGCGTATTTACACTTTCAAGAATCCGGTAATGGGGGAGAACCGAGCGCGGCAGGATCCTGCGTTCGCGGATCGCGCGCCCTCGTGGTTGCCCCTCTCCAACACATGTTGGAGAGGGGATACAGGGGGTGAGGTCAGTTTTGCGTTTCGCTCAGCAGAACTCGATGCGCACTTCTTTGTTGCGCTCCTGGAGGAACTGGGCCGTTTCCAGCACCAGATTCTTCCGCAGCGACAGATTCTGCGGCAGCATAGGATTCTGGTAGAACTCGTTGATCTTCTGCCCCACCAGGAAGAATACCGAGTCCGCTTGAAGCAGTTCGCGGGCCAGCATCACCGCGCCGTTTTTATCGCGCGAGAGCCGCGCCTCGTCGCCGTTCGCCTCGCGCATCACTTCCAGCGCGCGGTACATGGTGATGATGCCCTCCGTCAGCAGGTCGATCTCGCTCAGGTAGCCGATCGGCGGCACGGTTTCGCGCAGCGTCGAAAGATCCACCTCGATCACCTCGCCCAGCGAGCGCTCCATGATCGATCCGGTCGTGCCGCCGCACACCACGCGCCGCCCGTCGAAGTCGAGCACGCGCTGCGCAATGGCCTCGTCCTGTTCGGGGTCCAGCGGCGGCCCGGTGAACACGATCAGGCTGTGGCGCTTGCGGGCGCACAGGCCCACGAACGTCGCGTCGTCCCCGATCAGGCTCCCGTACAGCGAGCGCGTCTTGTTGACCAGCCCCTGTACCACCGGCTTCGAGCGCGACGGGTAGCGCGCCACGAGCTGTTCCAGGTGGCCCGCCACGTTGTCCCAGCCCCACCCGAAGTTCCAGATGTTGCCCGCCCCGGCGTGCAGGATGCCATCCGAGATGATGCCCAAAAAGTCGCCGCGTTCCAGCACGCCCTCGGCGGTGGTGATCTGCTTGCCGAGAACCGTTTCCGGCACGCGGTTCAAATCGAGCCGTTTCCCGCCCCGGAAGAAAAACGTGGGCGGATTATCGAAGTTGATGATCTTGAACGCGTTCGTGGCGTGATCGATTTCGAGCGCGGTGAACGTAGCGTAGGCGATCTTACGCTCCTGACACACCGGCAGCGTGCCCAGCACCGTGCTCATGACTTCCTTGAGCGGCACGTCGGCGCGCAGCATCGTCAGGATGATCTCGGAGGTCAGCGTCGCCAGGATGTTGGCCTTCACGCCGCTGCCCAGCCCGTCCGATACCACGGCGATGGTCTTGCTGTCGGTCTTATACACCTTGACTTGATCGCCGCACAGTTCTTCGCCGGATTTGTTCAGGCTGGCCTGCCAGATGTCGAGAAAACAACCTTCCATCTCACACAGTTCCCTGTTCGATCATTTGCAGCAGCTTCAGCATGCTGACCTTCGTCTCGGCGGTCGTTTCGCCCAGCAGCCCCGCGATCTCCTGCGCGACCTTCATCTGGTTATCGACCACTTCGTTGATCTGCTTGACCGTCTCGCGCTTCAGGCGTTGAAGCTCCTCGCGCTGCTGCTGCTCGTGCGTCAGATCGACCATGATGCACGCGATGATCTGCTGGTCGCGGATCGGGAACAGCACCTTGCGCACGTACAGCCCGTGCTGCGCGTAGTGGTGCTCGCGCGAGGGCACGACCTCGTTGCGCTGCCACGCGCGCCGGAACTCGTCCACGTCGTCCAGGATCTGCTTGGCGGGCTGGTCGAGGATCGCGTCCGCCTCCACGCCGAACATCCGGCAAAACGCCGGGTTGACGATCTGGACGTTCATGTCCTTGTCCAGCACGATCAGCCCGTTCGGGTCGTAATCCCACAGCAGTTCCCACAGGCTTTTGCGTTGTGTTCCGCTCATCGTCCGCTCCACTACATCACCATCCGGCGCGCCGGGGTCCGGCGCTTACGGCAGGGCGATCTGCCGCAAACGCGGCGCGATCTCGTCGTTGAATTTTTGGTCCAGGTTTTCCGGCCTCACGCGCGTGATAATTTCGTCGCCCACCTTCAGCGCCACGCCGTCCACGCACGGCCCCAGGCAAAACGCCCCTTTGAGTTCGACCTGCTCGGCCAGCCCGCTGCTGACCAGCAGCTCTTCCAGCGCGAACCGGATCTTATACGCGCCGTACTGGTGGCACGCCGATCCCACGCACAGGTACAAAATGGTTTTTTGCATCCCAATCGCCTATTTTTGACGGGCACTCCGCCGTGGGTGTCCGCTGACCGCACGAAAATGTCTGAACGCTAAAAAGACGGGGAGGGTCATCTACCGGCCCGTCGCGCACCATCATTTTAATCCCGAACCGGCTCGCCGGGCCGGACGTGTGTAGGGAATAGGGCAAGCCCTACCCGGCTGTGCTGATCACAGGCGTGGCAAGCCCCGCCCCTACGAAAATCAGAGTCGTCTACCGTGCCGCTGATTGCCGAACTGGGCGTAAAGGGGGCGTATCGCAATACGCCCCTACACCGCTTTTGGCTAACTGCTAGCCGCTGCCCTAGTGCGTGACGTGCAGCAGCTCGTGCGCCTTTTCACCGCCCGGCTCGCCCAGGAAGTCCTGGTACAGCCGCTGGACCGCCGGATTCTTGTGCGACTTACGCACCTTCTGCCACCCGTCGATCATGTACAGGCCCTTGATGCGCTGCTCGATCACTTCGACGCGGTCGTGGCTGTACGGCTGGCCGCCGCCGTTCACGCACCCGCCGGGGCACGCCATGATCTCGATCACATCGTACTTCGACGTCCCGGCCTCGATCTTTTCCAGGATCTTGCGCGCGTTGCCCAAGCCCGACGCCGCCGCGACGTTGATCGTGCGCCCGTTGAGCGTGATGCTCGCCTCGCGCACGCCCGCCATTCCACGGACGGCGGTGAAGTTCACGTCTTCCAGGTCGTTGCCGGTGACTTCTTCATACAACGTGCGCAGCGCCGCTTCGAGCACGCCGCCCGTCGCGCCAAAGATCACGCCCGCGCCCGTCGATTCGCCCAGCGGATCGTCAAAGGTTTCGTCGGGCATGTAGCGCAGGTCGATGCCGCTTTCCTTGAGCATCTTCGCCAGCTCGCGTGTGGTGATCACGTAGTCCACGTCGCGCAGATCGCCGTGCCGGTGCTCCGGCAGGTCGGCTTCGTACTTCTTGGCGATGCACGGCATCACCGACACCATCACCAGATCTTCCGGCGCGATGCCCATCTTGTCCGCGTAGTACGACTTGCTGACCGCGCCCGTCATCTGCTGCGGCGACTTGCACGAGGACGGCATATATTCCAGGTTCGGGAACTGGTACTTCAGGAAGTTGATCCAGCCGGGGCAGCACGACGTCAGGATCGGCAGGTTTTCGTTCTTCGTGACGCGCTCGATGATCTCGTGCGCCTCTTCGACCACGGTCAGGTCCGCGCCAAAGGTCGTATCGAACACGGCGTTGAAGCCCATGCGCCGCAGTCCGGCGACCAGCTTACCCGTCACCGGCTGGCCCGCTGGCAGCCCGAATTCCTCACCGATGGCGACACGCACCGCCGGAGCGATCTGCACCACGACCTTCTTGGTCGGGTCGAACAGCGCGTTCCACGTCTCGTTGATGTAGCCCACGCCCGTCAGCGCCGCCGTCGGGCAGACGCTCACGCACTGGCCGCAGTACACGCAGCTCGAATCCACCACCGGCTGCATTTCCGCCGGAGCGACGACGGTGTTGAACCCGCGCCCGAACGCCGTCAGCGCGCCAACCGTCTGGACCTCGTTGCACATCGTCTCGCAGCGGCGGCACATGATGCACTTGCTCGGATCGCGCTTCAGCGCGCCGCTGGTCTTGTCGATCGGGAAGACGGCACGCTCGCCGTGCGGGTACGCCTGCGCGTTGACGCCGAACTCCCACGCGAGACTTTGCAGCTCGCAGTCCGTCGATTTGGCGCAGATCAGGCAGTCCATCGGGTGATTGGACAGCATCAGCTGCAGCAGCTTGCGCCGCGCCGACAGCACGCGCCTGGAATTGGTCGTGACGCGCATCCCTTCCGAGACGGGCGTCGCGCACGACGGCGCGAGGTTGCGCCGCCCCTGGACTTCCACCACGCACACACGGCACGACGCCACGTGATTGTCCAGCTTGAGCGTGCCCAGATTGAGGTGGCACAGGGTTGGGATGCGGATATTCGTCTGCCGTGCGGCGTCCAGAATCGTCGTTCCTTCGGGGACGCTCACCGACTGGTTATCAATGATCAAGTTCACCATGTTGGGACCCCTCAGTTATTGATGATTGCTTTGAACTTGCACTTGGTCATACACGCGCCGCACTTGATGCACACCGACTGGTCGATCGTGTGCACCTGCTTGACCGCGCCCGTGATCGCCCCCACCGGGCAGACGCGCGCGCAGGCCGTACAGCCGATGCACTTTTCGTCCACCACGGAGTATTGCAGCAGCTTCTGGCACTGGCCCGCCGGGCAGCGATGCTCCTTGACGTGCGCCACGTACTCGTCCCAGAAGTACTTCATGGTGCTCAGCACCGGGTTGGGCGCGCTCTGGCCCAGCCCGCACAGCGCCGTGTCGCAGATCGTTTCCGAAAGCTCGCGCAGTTCTTCGAGGTCTTTCTCGGTTCCGCGCCCCTCGGTGATGTCGGTCAGAATTTCGTGCAGCCGCTTCGTCCCCACGCGGCACGGCAGGCACCGCCCGCACGATTCATCGACCGTGAATTCCAGGTAGTACTTGGCGAAGTTCACCATGCACGTCTGGTCGCTGACGACGATCATGCCGCCGGACCCCATCATCGAGCCGATGGCCGTCAGCGACTCGTAATCGATCGGCGTGTCGAGGAACTGCACCGGGATGCACCCGCCCGACGGACCGCCCGTCTGCACGGCCTTGTATTCGCCGCCGTCCTTGATGCCGCCGCCGATCTCGTAGATGATCTCGCGCAGCGTCGTGCCCATCGGCACTTCCACCAGCCCGACGTTGTTCACCTGCCCGGCCAGCGCGAAGACCTTCGTGCCCTTCGATTTTTCCGTGCCGATCGCGCTGTACCACTCCGCGCCGCGCGTGAAGATCACCGGCACGTTCGCCAGCGATTCCACGTTGTTGACGATGGTCGGCTTGCCCCACAGGCCGCTTTGCGCCGGGAACGGCGGTTTGGTGCTCGGTTCGCCGCGCTCGCCCTGCAAGGAATGGATCAAGGCCGTTTCTTCACCGCAGACGAACGCGCCCGCGCCCAGCCGGATGTCGATGTCGAAGTCGAAGCCGGACCCCATAATGTTTTTGCCGATCAGCCCAAGCTCGCGCGCCTGTTCCAGCGCGATCTTCAGGCGCTCGACCGCCAGCGGATACTCGGCGCGGATGTACACGTAGCCCTGGTGCGCGCCGATCGCGTAGCCCGCGATCGCCATGCCTTCGATCACGGTGTGCGAGTCGCCTTCCATGATCGAGCGATCCATGAACGCGCCGGGGTCGCCCTCGTCCGCGTTGCAGATCACGAACTTTTCGTCCGATTCGTAGCCGCGCGCAAACGACCACTTCTGCCCGGTCGAGAAGCCCGCGCCGCCGCGCCCGCGCAGCCCGGAGCGCTTCATCTCGTCGATCACCATCTCCGGCGTCATCTCGGCCAGCACTTTACCCAGGCCCTGATAGCCTTCCACGGCGATATATTCGCGGATGTCTTCGGGATTGATCAGCCCCGAATGGCGCAGGGCGATGCGCTGCTGCGGCTTGTAGAACGGGATGTCGTGCTGGGCCGCGACGCGCTGCTTGTGCGCCGGGTCCTGGTACATCAGCCGCTCCACCGGACGGTCGTCCATGATGTGCGACTCGAAGATCTCGTCCACGTCGTCCGGCGTCACCTCGACGTAAAACACGTCGTCGGGGTAGATCTTGACGATCGGGCCTTTTTCGCAGAAGCCGAAGCAGCCCGACATCGACACGTGAATCGTGTCTCCCAGGCCGCGATCCTCGACCATCTGCTTGAAGTTGGCGACGATCTGCTGGCTCTCCGAGGCGTGGCAGCCCGTGCCGCCGCAGACCAGGATCGCGCGCTCCGACGTCGGCACGTCCTGCCCGTTCAGGCGGATGCTCAGCAGGGGCCGGAACTGCTCGTAAGCGTCCAGCAACTGGGCATAGGACCTAATCTTTGGCATGATCGGCCTCCTTCGTGATGCTGGCTTCGACCAGATACTGCTCCAGGATATCCTTCACTTTGCCGGGCTGGACCTTGCCGTAGACCCGGTCGTTGACCGTCACGACCGGCGCAAGGCCGCACGCGCCGACGCAGCGCAGGCATTCCAGCGAAAACGAGCCGTCCTCGCTGACCTCGCCCGCCTTGATGTTGAGCGTGCGCTCGAACTCCTGCAAAACCTTCTCCGCCCCGTTGACGTAGCACGCCGTACCGAGGCACACGCTGATCTGCACGCCGCCCTTGGGGGTGGTCGTGAAATAGTTATAGAAGCTGATCACGCCCGAAACGTCCGCATGCGGGATGCTGTACCGCTGGGCGATGTGGCGCTGCACTTCTTCCGGCAGGTAGCCAAAAATACCTTGCGCTTTGTGCAGCGTTTGGATGAGTGTTTCTTTGCGACGTGGGTTGTTGGGAGCGATGTGCAGGGCGTCGATGTAAGCATCAAGCTCAGCATAGCACTCGGGCGCTAGCGTTTTCCCTGAATGGTCGCAGTTAGGACAAGTCATTCGATCCTCTCCGAACTTAAGAGCGAACATGGATGCGCTGGTGACTGCTGTCTCAAAGCGGGCTCGGCGTGAAGACGTGTAACTACGGGCACGTCGGGGTCCATGAGAGTCTGCCGCGCTGTGACCCTGCCTGTTCCCAGCAAACGGGTCGAATTATATGTTGTGAAATATTTCTCAAATAGTTCAAGATGTAATGCCTATTGGCGGGCATATGTCACTATGTTGGGGATTTGGCGGGTCCTATAATTACCCTGGCCCTGTGGCGAAAGATATGCCGCCGCTTAAACCATGCGCCGCACGTGCCGCAAAAAACGTTCAACCTTTGCACACCGCGCGGGCCTGCCGGTCACACGCCCGACAACTTTTTTTGAAGCGTCCCTGAATAAAGGTTTTGAAGGCCCTTGAGCAATCCTGGTGCACCTGCACCCGCACAACCGGAAAGGCGGCGATCCGCCTGTTCCGCGCGGAGGGCCGGGGACGTGGCTCGAATCGTTGGGCGTTTTACTTTCGTGACAAGGGGACTCGCATGCTCGCACACCACATCAAACGCCTGTTTTGGCTGCTGTGCCTCGTCGCCGCGCTTGGCGCGGGACTGCCCGCCACCCATACCGCCGCGCAGCCGGACACGCTCGACAAGCTCGTGCTGGTCGGCCCGCCCGGCCCACTCTCGATCCCGCTGGCCTATCTCGTCGCCAACGACAGGCTGAGCGACGTGGCCGACGAGGTCGAGCTGGTGCTGTGGGAAGACCAGAACCAGCTTCGCGCGCTCGTCGCCGGGAACGACGCGGACTTCATCACCATGCCGTCCAACAATGCGGCCATCTTCTACAACAACGACCTGGACGTACAGCTTCTGGACATCGCGGTCTGGAACGCGGCGTTTGGCGTCAGCGCGGACACATCGATCACCACCCTGGCCGACGCCGAAGGCATGCGCGTCGTGATCCCGTTCGAAGGCAGCGTGCCGGACCTGATCTTCCAGCACGTCGCCGCCGCCAACGGCCTCGACCCGCGCACAAACTTCGCCGTGCAGTACACCACCAACCCCCAGCAGGCCGCGCAGATGATCATCGCCGGGCAGGCCGATCTCGCCATCCTGCCCGAACCGCTGGCAACCTCAGTCGTGCTGAACACCAAAGAGTCCGACACCCCGCTGACCCGCGTCTTCGCCCTCTCCGATGACTGGGCCGCCGCGATGGACGGCACGGACACGGACGCGATCAAGACGCCTATCGCGGGCACGGTCGCGCTGCCGCGCATCCAGGATCGCCCGGACGTGATCGACGCGTTCCTGCGCGAGTACGCCCTGGCCGTCGAATGGACCATCGAGAATCCACAGGAAGCGGGCCAGATGGCCGAGGAAGAACTACCCGATCTCGGCTTCAAGGCCGGGCCGACCGCGCAGTCGCTGCAAAATGTGCTGTGGCAGGACATGCCCGCTGCCGAGGCCCGCGAGGACGTGGAAGCCTTCTTCACGGCGCTGATGGACCTCTCGCCGGACGTGATCGGCGGCGACCTGCCCGATGACGGGTTCTACTACGTCCCCGAATCGGGCGAAAACGGCAGCTAATCCGCCATGCGTTTGCTGACCTTCCAGTCCAGCCTGCCCGCCGAAGCCGCTTCCCGCCCGGCGGTAACGCTGTCGGTCCGCGCCCGCGCGCTGTGGAGCCTGGGAGGCGTCGCCCTGATGCTGCTGGCATGGCAGGTGCTGGCAGCCCATACGCACGCCGCGTTGGTCGCTTCGCCCGTCGCGACGTGGGACGCCCTGCGCGGGCTGGTCGCCAGCGGCGAGCTGTGGGCCGAGCTGGCGATCACGCTGCGGCGGCTGCTGGCGGCGCTGGCCCTCAGCAGCGCGCTGGGCTTCGGCCTGGGGGTGATCGCGGGCTTCAGCCTGAACGCGCGCGCCTTTCTGGAGCCGGTGCGCTGGGTGATCATGACCCTGCCCACCATCTTCATCGCCGTGATGGGGCTGCTCTGGTTCGGCATGGGCAGCACGCAGGTGATCTTCCTGGTCACCGTCATCGTGACGCCCGTCATTTACATCAACACGCTCTACGGCTTCGACACCCTCGACCACCAATTGATCGAGATGGCTCGCCTCTACCGGTTTTCGCGCCGGCAGATGTTCACCGAGATCTACCTGCCCGGCATCGGCTTCAGCGTGATCACCGGACTGACGCTAGCCGCCGGGATCGGCGTGCGGGCCGTGGTCATCGCGGAGCTGTTGGGCGCGTTCGACGGCGTGGGGCACAGCTTCAACCGCGCCTGGACCTTCCTCAACACGCCGGAAATGTTCGCCTGGATCGCGGCCAGCCTCGTCTTGATGGCCGGGCTGGAATTTGCGCTGCTCAACCCGGTGCGCCGGGCTTTAACCCGTTGGAAACGTGAGCCGATTTGATGGGTTCTCAAGCTCTCTCCCCCATGATCCGCTTTGAACGCGTCAGCAAGTCATTCGACGCGCGGCCCGTGCTCGATCACATCTCGCTGACCGTGAACCGGGGCGAAGTCGTCGGGCTGGTCGGCGCGTCAGGCGCGGGCAAAACCACACTGCTGCGCCTCGCCGCCGGGCTGACCCACGCCGATGCCGGGCGGGTCACGCTCGACTCGGCCCGCCTCTCGTACGTGTTCCAGGAGCCGCGCCTGCTGCCCTGGCGCACCGCCGCCGACAACATCGCCGCGGCCATGTACGCGGCGGGCATCCCGACTTCAGAGGCGCGGGAAGCCGCCCTCGAATGGCTGTATAAGGTCGGGCTGGGCGGCTTCGAGGGCTATTACCCGGCCCATCTCAGCGGCGGCATGCAGCAGCGGGTCGCACTGGCGCGGGCTTTCAGCATCCACCCCGACATCCTGCTGCTGGACGAGCCGTTCAGCAGCCTGGACGACAGCACCCGGCGCGAGCTGCTCGGCATCCTGCGCCAGCTCATCCGCGAAACCGGCTGCACCGTGCTCTACGTCACCCACACCCTGCCGGAACTGCTCAGCTTCGCCACGCGCATCCTGCGGCTGAAGCCGCCTGCCGTGCTCGAAGAGGTCGATCTGGACGACCGCCAGAGCCTGCTGGCGGAGGCCCTGCGCGCATTCGAGCTGCCCCCGGAACCGGCGTAAGGCTGGCGGGTGCGCGGTACGGCGCGGTGCTGCTATGATCGTCAAAGGCAGGTAAAACGGCAGATTTACGGGTTAAACGCAGGTTAAATTTTGGACCACAGCGGGAAGGGAAAAAGCACTTATGACGTTACAGCTTGATCATGCCGTGATCGCGGTGCACGACCTGGACACCGCCGCGAACGATTACCGCGCGCTCGGCTTCACCGTGAAGCGCGGCGGGGTGCACGCCAACCGCGCCACACATAACGCCCTGATCGTGTTCGGGGACGGGACATACCTGGAACTGCTGGCGGCCACGGGCGACGCACCGCTGCCCGGCGTGATCGACTTCGGCGCGCTGTTGGGCGCGGGCGAGGGTTTGCGCGGGTTCGCGCTGCGCTCCG
>NZ_DAISHJ010000124.1:0-15260 GCF_036822615.1 Aggregatilinea sp.
CACCTGCGCGTATGGCACGGGGCACGCCACCTGATCCGGCGCGCGCTCCCCGATCACCGCCGCAGCGCCGCGCTCGACCGCCTGCGCGATCAGGTCGTGGCCATCCACGGACGCGCCGGGGCGCGCCAGAAACACGCCGCCCGGCTGTACCGCCTGGGCGCTCTCCGTGACCGGCGCGGTGATCTCGGCGTCCCGATCCGGCCCGACGATCAGGTTGGGCGCGGCTGCCGCGAGTTCGCTGAATTTCATAGCTGCTGCCTCGGTTGTTTCCTTGCGAGTCGTCGCTGCATCACCGCTCACATTGTAACGCGCCGGACGACGCGGGCCATAAAAAGCGGCAAATACACGGGGGCGCAGTAGGGGCGTATAGCTATACGCCCCTACAAAACCCGGTTTCCCAGCAAAGACGCCCATGCCTAGGGGCAATTCATGAATTGCCCCTACGGAAAACCCGTGCGATTTTACGCCTTCGCGGTGTTCAGGCGCGCCATTTCGTCCGGCGACAGCGCCAGATCGAGCGCGGCGAGATTTTCCGCCATCTGCTCGGACGTGCTGGCCGCCATCACCGGCAGCACCACCGGATCGCTGTGCAGCATCCAGGCCAGCACGACCTGATTCAGCGTCGCGTCGTGCGCCGCCGCGACCTCGCGCAGCGCCGCCAAGCGCGCCTCACTGTCCGCGCCGACGTACTGCTCCGGCAGGGGGCGATCGTCGCGGGTGTACGCGCCGCTCAGCAGCGGCGAATAGGCCAGCAGCGTGAAATCGTCGCGCCGCGTGCGCAGGTAGTCCAGCAGATCCTCGTTGACGGCCACCTGCCCGCCGAACTTCGAATCGTGCTTGGGCCGCAGATAGGTGTAGCGCTGCTGCAAACAGCAGTAGTCCGGCCAGCCGTTCGCCGCGCTGATGGCGTGCGCCTGCTCCAGCCGCCACGCGCGGAAATTGCTCGCGCCGATAAACCGCACCTTGCCCGCCTGATGCAGCCGCGCGAACGCTTCCAGCGATTCCTCCTGCGGCGTGCTGCGGTCGTCTACGTGCGCGTAGTACAGGTCGATGATGTCCACACCCAGCTTGCGCAGGCTCTTGTCGCACTCGGCTTCGATCTGCCACGCGCGCAGCCCCTGCTCGACGCCCGGCAGCGCAAAACCGACCTTGCTGGCGAGGAACAGGTCGCTGCGGTTGCCGCGCTCGCGCATCCATTCGCCCAGTAACATCTCGCTTTCACCGCCCTGGAAACCCTCGACCCAGTGCGCGTAAATGTTGGCCGTGTCGATGAACGAGCCGCCCGCCTCCACGTACTGGTCGAGCAGCGCGAACGACGATTCCCGGTCGTTACGCGTCCCAAAATACATCGCGCCTAGGCACATCGCGCTGACTTCGACGCCCGTCCCGCCTAATGGATATGTTTTCATTTTTTTCTCCTTCTCAAAGAAGCAAAAAACGCCAGAGGTCGGTGACCGCTGGCGTTTATTGTATCGCCTTGCTGGATACAGTCTAGCGCAGCCGTGCCGCCAGAGCCGTCATATCGCCGCGCACGCTGCCGTCCACGACCTTGTCGCCAGAGCGCAGGACCAGACCGCCCAGAATGCCCGGGTTGACCTGGAAGTCCACTTCGGAGGCGCCGGTAAGCTGGCGGACCTGCTGCTGCTCGTCGTCGGTCAGCGGCAGAGCGCTGGTCACTTCGACGTGCTGGCCCAGCCCGCGCGCTTCCGCCGGGGCTTCGGTGAAGAAGCGCTTGATTGCCGTGCGCTGCTGCGCGGCGTCCAGCGACGTGCCCAGCACGCGCTCGGCAGCGGCCATCGCCAGCGCCACAATCTGCTCGCGCGATTCGGCCAGGATGCGGTTGCGCTCTTCCTCGGCCTGCGCGTGCGCCTGGGCACGGCGATCCTCGGCCTCGTGCTGCGCGTCACGCAGAATCGCACGGGCCTGCTCTTCACCACGCTGACGTGCTTCGTCAAGAATACGCTGGCTGTCGGCACGCGCCCCGGCGAGCAGCTGCTCGCGCTCGCGCTCTGCATTTGCCCGCGCATCTTCCGCCGCCCGCGCGTCTTCGAGTCCCCGCTTGATCTTCTCTTCGCGCTCGTCGAGCATATTCAGCACTTTGGGCCAGACACCCCGTGCCAGCAGGAAGAAGATCAGCAGAAAGTTGAAAATCTGCGCGAGCAAAAATCCCAGGTTAATACCTAATGCGTCCATGCTCTATCCTCTCACCCTCGGCTAGAGCACGAACAGAATGATCAGGGCAACGACCAGGGCGTAAATAGCCACGGCCTCAGCAAACGCGATACCCAAGATCATGTTCGTGGTGATCTGACCGGATGCGTCGGGGTTGCGTCCAAGCGCGGTCAGCGCGCCCTGGACAACCAGACCGATGCCGATGCCAGGCCCAATCACGCCGATGATAGCCAGGCCGGCGCCAATCGCCCGTGCCGCTTCCATAAGGTCGCCAGTAATCATGAAGAGTCCTCCTGGTTTGTTCGGTAGTTAAAATGCCTGCGTTGTTCGCTCTACATGCGTTTCGATAAACCGGCTTCCCCGTCCTCAAAGTGCATCGAGGACGTCCTTCCGGCATTTGCTTACTCGATTTCCTGCTCCAGCAGGTCGCCTTCTTCGTGGGACTCGTGCCCTTCCATCGCCATCGAGCCAAACACCAGCAGCAGCATCCCGAACACGAACGCCTGGATCGCGCCGACGAATAACTCGAAGCCGTAGAAGACCACCGGCAGCAGGAACGCCGCCAGGAATGCCATCACGAACAACAGCACCTGGCCCGCGAAGATATTGCCGAAAAGACGGAAGCCAAAGCTGAGAATTTTAGCGAACTCAGAGATGGTTTCCAGCAGGCCGACGACAAAGTCCATCACGCCCATCGGGCGCTTGCCCGCGTTTTCGAGCGCTGGCGTGTTGATGAACTTGGCGAAGTACTTGGGGCCCAGCGATTTCACACCAAAGTATTGGATAGCGACAAACGCGATCAGAGCCAACCCCATCGTCAGGTTGAGGTCGGTCGCCGCCGCACGCACGAACGGCGTCACGACGTAGATGTCGTCTCGCACCGGGCGATCGGTCGGCACGTCGGCTTCGGCTTCCGCCGGAACCTCACCTTCCACTTCGGACCCTTCCGCGATCACTTCTTCGCCATGGCCTTCTTCGGCAGCGTGACACGCTTCATAGTCGGCTTCCGTCGCGCGCTCACCGCTGTACAGCGCCTCATCTACCTTGAGGACCGCACCGTTCCGCTCGTAGCCGCTAAAGCCCGATTCCGCGCAGTGCATCAGGCCGACGCTGTCCACGCCGGGGATGAGTTCCAGCCAGTTGGCGGTGATCAGGAACAGGAAAATCGTCGCCATCAGCGGGAACAGCTTGCGCGCGTTGCGCCCGGCAGACTGCTTCGCCAGACTGTACAGCGCGCTCGTCAGCACCTCGAACAGCCCCTGGAGCCGCCCCGGGATCAGCGACATCTTGCGCGTCGCGCCGAAGGCAAACAGCAGCACCAGGATATCGGCCAGCACGGTGCCGACCACAGTATTGGTCAAGGTGATGCCGGTGCCGAGGAAGTTCTCGGTCAGCACTTCACCGGGGACCGAGATCACCGGCAGCGCCATACCGATCCCTGCACCGGGCAGGAGCATAAAGGGCACTACACCGCAAAACAGCACACTTGCGATGACGATGCCAAAAAATATCAGGACTCCTTTCAAGTTTCATTCTCCTTTGTGCCAGATGATTTCGCCGTTGTGGGGGACGATCCGGGGGCCTGACGCGTGCCAGGTGGCGCAGTTTGGATCGCACCTACCGAAGACAGCAGCAACCGAACCATCACATATAAGCTCACCGGGATAGCAATCAGTACCAACCCGATGGTTAAGACCGGATGAGTATCAAACTTGGCATCAAGAAACAGGCCGGCAAACAACGCGAGGAAAATCATCACGACCGACGAACAGCCAGCCTGACCGGCAATGGCAGCCAGCGTCAGATTCCGCACGTACTGAGCTTGCGGATTACGGTCCATCTTAATCGTCCTGCGCAGTGCCCAGTACAGGGCGAAAGGGACGCTGCCCAAAAACAGCGCCACGCTAAAAGCCGGGTGAAGGTGGGTGACCTGAAAATCGATCAGCATCCCGACGCCACCCGCGATCAACACGACGATCAATGCCGCACAGCCGGGTTCACCGGCTACTGTTTGGAGTGCGACCTGCCGCGTGCTTGCGGGCGTACGCCTGAGCTGCATCGCTGGCTATCCTGATGCACGTCGACCGGGGAAAAATCTGGCACAGAGATGGCGCGATGGTAGTCCCCGTGACAATTATTATGGTCATTCTGTGCTTTAATGCACAATCGTAACAGACGCAAGGTAGTTTGTCAAAAAAACATAATCAAAAATATGGTTCTAGCACGCGTTATTGTGCAGCTTCAACGAGCCATCGTTCAATAATTCTAATACAGATTAAACGACGACGACACAACTATACGCGTTTATGGCTCATCTAACCAGTGTGAATATCTTCAGATTCGACACCCACGCGGAATTTTACCGCAGAACCGGTGAAACGAGGAGCAAATTAGCTATGGCACGCTTCGACATGCCGCTCAATACCAACGACCAAAGCATCGATCGAGTGCTTAACAGCGGGCTGCCGGTGGCGCTCGTGCTGTATTCCGGCAGTTTGGACGCCGCGCTGGACGAGGCGCTACGCCAGGTGGCGAAGGCCGATGCCGGACAGCTCCTGGTCGCCAGGCTGGACGCGCAGGCCAATCCGCGCGCTGCCGCCCAGAACAGCGGCCCCCTGCCCGCGCTGATCGGCTACCGCGACGGCCAAGAAACCGATCGCGCCGCCGTGATCACCCCGTCGAGCTTCCGCGCGCACGTGGACTACCTGCTGGGCCGGGGATCGCGCCCTGTCGAGCTGGAGCCGGTCCGCGCACAGGCCGCCGCCGCGTCCGGCAAGCCCGTTGTGGTAACCGACGCGACGTTCCAGGCGGAAGTCGTGAACAGCGATCTGCCGGTCGTGGTCGATCTGTGGGCGCCGTGGTGCACCCCCTGCCGCATGATCGCGCCCGTGCTCGAAAAACTGGCGAAGGAATACGCGGGCCAGATGAAGATCGCCAAGGTCAACGTGGACGAAAACCCGCGCACTTCGTCCCAGTTCAACGTGCGCAGCATCCCGACGCTGCTGGTGTTCCGCGACGGCAAGATCGTGGATCGCGTCGTGGGGGCCGCGCCGGAACCCGCGCTGCGCCAGCGGCTGCAATCCGTGCTGGCGGTGCATTAACTGCAGCGGCGAAATATCACCGAATCTATGACGGGGCGGGTCTGTGACTCGCCCCGTTTTTTTGTTTGGCGTTGAACGATCGAGCCCCGTAGGGGCGTATTGCGATACGCCCCTACCAAAACCCACCCATTTCGTACATCACGAAAAACGGGCAGGCCGTCGACCGACCTGCCCGCGTGGGGTCTACACCAGCGTGCGATCCGGGTGCTATTTGGGCTGCGCGAGGCTGCGCTGGTACGACTTCCAGCCGGGGCAGATCTTGGTGTGCCAGCGCCACAGCCGCGCCTTGAACGTCTTCGGATTGGCTTCCGCTTCGGCACGAAGCTTACACGTCTCACATGGGTGCTGCTTGGTTTCGGACATGGTGGTTCCTCCCCTAAAGTGAACGTTTCATGTGCGGACGCGCACCGCACATGCAAACACGAACGTGTCCTATTCAACCATACGCAAATCGGGCACACGAGTTGTGGGGAATGAGAACTGGATCTGGTGGAACAACCAGCGGCTGTTCCGGCGTACCAACACCGCCGTAAACCGGAAGGGCCAGATATACGTTTCGCCGTGGGCGGTCTCGAACAGCACGTTCGTCACGCCGCGCGCGATTTCGAGCACTTTAGCCTGTGGAGACAGCGTGGTGCTGCCCAGATGCTCGAACACGCCGTTGAGAAAAGACTGGTAAAAGGCGTCCTCGCTGATCACACTGGCGACCGCGCCCTGCGTCGCCACCCAGGCGACATCATCCAGCACATTGATCACCGCGCCATGAACGTCCAGCTCGACATCGCCCCACTGCAGCCAATCCGACTCGATCAGCGAGCGCACTTCGGCGGGGCCGTAGCACCACTCCCCCGCCCCCGTGCCGATCACCAGCAGCTCCTCGTCCGGCACGAACAGCGCCGACAAAAATGCGTCGAGCGCGTCAGGATCACGCCGCGTGTAGCCGTCCTGATAGCGCTGCAAAACGGCGCGCACCGCCGAAACCGGGTCACCGCCCGTCAAATGGGCCTGAGTCATCGTTTGTCCTTAAAATCTCTCGCCGTGGTTGCCTGCACTGCCATACAAACTATACATCGTCCGGCATCTTGCGCAATAACGTTTTCTCAATGCCCGCGACAACGCAAAAGGGTAAAAATCGCTTCCGGCGCACACAAAAGCGGGACGTTCCACGACCGGAGCGCCCCGCTTCACACATCACGTCAAGCCGCCGCTAGAACATCAGATAGAGCGCGTGCGCGGCATCCGTCGCCCAGTTCAGCAGCGGTGTAATCGCCACCGTGCCGAACAGCAGCACGCCCGCTACCGACAGGCCCAACGCCCAGCCGTACGGCGCGCCGACCGGGATCGGGTTGTCTTCGTCGGCGCTGCGGTCCATGTACATCACCTTGACCACGATCAGGTAGTAGTACAGGCTGATGATCGCGTTGATCACGCCGATCAGCGCCAGCCACGTCAGGTCCGAGTTGACCGCCGCGCGGAACAGGAAGAACTTGGCTACGAAGCCAGCCGCCGGGGGAATGCCCGCCAGACTCAGCAGCGCGAGCGTCATCGCCAGCGCCAGCCACGGATTGCGGCGGCTGAAGCCCGCCAGATCGCGGATCTGCTCGCTGCCCGTCGCGTTGGCGAACAGGATCACCACGCCGAAGGCCAGGATATTCGTCAGCACGTACATGAACAGGTAGAACGCCACCGAGGCTACGCCGTCGCCGGTGCGGTCGGTCGAGATCGCCGCTACTCCGATCAGGATGTAGCCCGCGTGCGCGATGGACGAATAGGCCAGCAGGCGCTTGATGTTGGTCTGCACCAACGCCAGCAGGTTGCCCAGCGTCATCGTCACCACCGACAGCACCGCGATCAACTGTACCCAGTAGGCGCTGAAGTCCTTCACACCATCGACCGCCGCCACCAGATCGGCGGGCGGGAACACCGCCAGCAGCAGGCGGACCAGCAGGCCGAAGCTCGCGGCCTTGCTCGCCGTGCTGAGCAGCGCGGTGATCGGCGTCGGCGCGCCTTCGTAGACGTCCGGCGTCCAGAAGTGGAACGGCACGGCGCTGATCTTGAAGCCCAGCCCGACCATGATCAGGCCCAGCGCCAGCACGACCGGCGGGTTATTGAAGCCGCCCGTCGCCAACATTTGCCCGATCATGTAGATATTCGTGTGCCCGGTGAGTCCAAACAGCAGGCTCAGGCCGTAGAGGTTGATCGCAGAGGCGAACGCGCCGAACAGGAAGTATTTCAGGCCCGCTTCGGCGCTGCGGTCGTCGTCGCGCAGGTAGCCCGCCAGCATGTACAGCGTGATGGAGGTCATTTCCAGCGCCAGGAAGACCATGATCAGGTCGGCGGCAGCGCTCATCAGGCTGGCCCCGATCACCGATGAGATCAGGATCGCGTAGTAGTCGCCGCGCGCGCGCAGCCCCAACACGCCCATACTGATCAGGCAGCTCAGCCCGCCCGCGACGATGACCATGACGCGGAAGATCTGCGCCAGCTCGTCGTGGCGGATCATGCCGCCCAGCACGAGCTGATCTTGCAGGCCGCCCTTCTGCGGCCCGCCGATGGCAAACACGGCAGCCGCTACCGCCAACAGGCCGAACCCCGCCACATAACCGAGATCGCGCCGCCGTTCCTCCGGCCACAGGACGTCCAGCGCCAGCATCACCAGCGCCAGCACGGTCATGAGCAGTTCGGGGAGGATGGCGATCAGTGCCGCCTGGGTATCCGTCGAGAAGCTCACGTTACCCTCCCAACATCGATACGATCGGCTTGATCCCGGACTCGATCATTGGCTGCATCAGCCGGGGATAAACGCCAATCGCAATAATCCAGAATACCAGCAGCCCCAACGCGATCTTGTCATACACTTTGATCGGCGTGATGTGGGGATAGCGCTCTTCGTCGAACGGGCCGAAGAAGACCTGTCCGACGACACGCAGGATGTACGCCGCCGTGACGATGATGCCCAGCGCAGCGACGATAGCGATCGCGCCGTAGTAGTCGAACGAGCCGAACCAGCCGCTGCTGTCCGGCGTGAACGCGGGACGACCCCACAGGCCCGTGAAGATCGGGAACTCTGCGATGAAGCCGCTGAGGCCCGGCATACCCATGCTGGCGAAGCCGCCGACCATGAAGGCCAGCGCCACCAGCGGCAGCTTCTGGGCGAAGCCGCTCAGGCTGGGGATGTCACGCGTGTGCGCCCGGTCGTACACCATACCGACGCAGGCGAAGAACAGGGCCGTCATCACGCCGTGGCTGAACATTTGCAGCCCCGCGCCGGTCATGCCGGTCACATTCATGGTGGCGAAGCCCATGCTCACCAGCCCCATGTGGCTCACCGAGCTGAAGCCGATGACGTATTTGAAGTCGCGCTGGCGGAAGGCGATAAACGCGCCGTACACCACGTTGATCAGCGTCAGGAAGATGATCCAGGGCAGGTGCACCTTCGCGCCTTCGGGCAGCAGTTCCACGCCGACCCGTAGCGCCGCGAACGCGCCGAGCTTCATCAGCACGCCCGCGTGGATCATCGAGACGGCGGTCGGCGCGGCCACGTGACCGTCAGGGCTCCAGTTGTGGAACGGGAACACGCCCGCCAGCACGCCGAAACCGATGAAGATCGCCGGGAACCATACCTTGGCGACGCTCGCCCCGCCGATGAACGACGTATCGAACACGCCCGCTTTGGTCGCCGCCTGCAGGTCCACGAAGTCGAAGCTGTAGATCCCGGTCGCCTGCCCCGCCTTGAAGTAGAGCACCAGCACGCCGACCAGCGCCACAATGGAGCCGATCAGAATGTAGAGCGTCAGCTTCATGGCGGCATACTCGCGCGTCTGCGCCCACCCCCAGATGACGATCAGGAAATACATCGGGAAGATGGCGAGTTCGTAGAAGAAGAACAGCACGAACAGGTCCACGGCCAAAAACACGCCGTAAACGCCCGCCACCAGCAGCAGGAAAAACGCCATAAACTCGCGGGTGCGATCTTCGATACCCCAGGAGATCAGCACGCCCGCGAAGCCCGCAATGGACGTCAGCAGCAGCATCGGTGCGCTGATGCCGTCCACGCCCAGATGCCAGCTCACGCCGATTGACTCGATCCACGGGATGTTGTCTTCAAAGGCAAAATACGTCTGCCCGTTGGCGGCAGCAGCGTTGGCGGCATCGGTATCGAACCCGAAGAACACGCCGAGCGAGAGCAGCAAGCACACGCCCATAATCACCGCCGCGATGATCCGCGCCTGCTCCTTCGACTCTTTTTTGAGCAGCAGAATGAGCACCGCGCCGATCACCGGCAAAAGCAGGATGCCGGTCAAGACACCGCTAAAAACTCTATCCATAAAAGTCGGCCTCCTCGTTCACAGGAGAAGTCCCCCCTGTTGTTGCCGCGTATGCCTCGATCAGCCGCCTAACAAGCCCAAGAAATGGCTCACGCCGCTGTTGATCACCGGCATGATCCAGTTGGGATACAGCCCCGTCACCAGCATCAGCACCATCAGCGGAACGATCGCTACCACCTCGCGCACGTTGATTTCCAGCTTGTGCTCGGTGCGGTCATATTCGACCCATTCCTCGTTGACGGGACCGTGCAGCACCTTCTGAATGCCCTTGAGCACGAAGATCCCCGTGACCAGCAGCCCGAACATCGCCAGGAAGACGTAGATCGGGTACATCTGGAACGCGCCGGACACCACCAGGAACTCGGCCACGAAACCGCCGAAGCCCGGCAGACCCAGGTTGCCCATGCTGACGAAGATCAGAATCGCGCCGAAGACGGGCACGATGGGCCACAGCCCGCCGAACCGTCTCAGGTCGCGCGTGTGGGCCTTGTGATACAGCGCACCGACCAGCAGGAACATGCCCGCGCTGGTCAGGCCGTGCATGAACATTTGCAGCACCGCGCCGTTCATCGCGGAGACGGCGTTAGCTTGATCGCTTTCGAACCGTTCCGCCGGGTAAGCCGCCGTGACGCTCTGCTCCCACGACTGCCCCTCGGCTTGCTCGATGCCGAGCGCCGGGCCAAGCAGCCCGAAATGACGCTGTTGTTCGGCATAGCTGACGCCGTACATCATCGCCGCAATCGCCAGCCCCAGCACCACGAAACCCATGTGGTTCACGGAGCTGTAGGCCACCAGCCGCTTGAAGTCGTCCTGCGCCCACGCCGCCAGCGCGCCCATGATGATGCCGATCACCGCCAGCAGGCCGATCACGTCCACGAGGTTATAGTCAAGCACGTTGAACAACGAGCGCTGCACGATCCATTCTTCGGGGAAGAGCGGGATCGCCAGCCGCAGGAACCCGTACGCGCCCAGCTTCAGCAGCACGCCCGCCAGCAGCATCGAGCCGCCGGTCGGCGCTTCGGTATGCGCGTCGGGCAGCCACGTGTGGAACGGCCACACGGGCATCTTGATCATGAACGCAATCGCAAAGCCGAGCAGTGCGAAGTATTTTCCGTCCCAGACAAAAATCCACAACTTATGCGTTGCAAGCTCAGTCGCCGGCCACTGCGCGATGGCGTTGGGAATGTCGAAGCTGCCCAACGTGATCCCGACGCCCTGGATCGCCAGCAGCAGGCCCAGCGAGCCGCCCATGGTGTACAGGAAGAACTTATTCGCGGCGTAGCGCCGGTTCTCCCCGCCCCACAGGAAGATCAGGAAGTACATCGGCACGAGGCCGATCTCCCAGAACAGGAAGAACACGATCAGGTCCAGCGCGACGAACACGCCGAGCATGCCCGCTTCGAGGAACAGGTACAGCGCCATGTGCGCCTGCACGTTTTCCTCGACCTCGAACGAGATCAGCACCGCCAGCGGGACCAGCAGCCCCGTCAGCAGGATCATGGCTGCGCTCAGCCCGTCCACGCCCACGTGCCACGTCGAGTTGAGCAGCGGGAACCACTCAGCCTGTGACTCGAAGGCCCATTCGCCTTTCGCCAGCGGGTTGTTCTGCACGTCGATGAAGATATAGATCGTCAGCGCCGCCATCACCAGGCTGAGGCCCAGCGTCAGCCACCGCGCCCAGCGCTCGTAGCCGCGCGGCAGCACGAACACGAGCACCGCGCCCAACAGCGGCAGCAGCGTGAGCACCGCCAGGAAGTTATCAGAAAGAAAGTCCTGCATCGTTTACCTCGCCTGGTACAGCAGCAGCGTGCTGATCACGAGCAGCGCGATCACGACGTACAGCAGGTACTGCTGGATGCGCCCGGACTGGATTTCGCGGAATTCACGCGCGCCGCGTGCAATCGCGCGAGGGATGCCGTCGCCCACGCCGTCGATGACCACCGTGTTGAAGCGTTTGAAGAGTTCGCCCGTCCCGGTCGCCATCTCCCCGATGGTGTCGAGAATGCCGTCGATGGTTTCCTTATCGACCGCCTGCACCATGACCGCCGCGAACTTCTCCGCCGGTTGGACCATGTACTGCCGGTACAGCGCGTCGATGTAGAAGCGGTTTTGCAGCGCGGTCCAGATGCCCGGCCCCAGCGCCTTTTCGGTCGGATCGGCGTCTTCGGCCTTCAGCGGACGCTGGCCGTAGAGCCACCAGCCGAGCGTCAGCCCGCCGAGCGCGATCAGGATGCTGAGCAGCACCGGCAGCCCGTCGAGCGGCAGCGTATGCGGTTCTTCCAGCAGCGTCGGCGCGATGAAGTGGTGCAGCGGGTTATCCAGCAGCCCCAGCAGCGGGAAGTCCGGGTGCACGCCGATGAAGCCCGCGAAGATGGCGAAAAACGCCAGCACGATCAGCGGCAGTTCCATCAGCATGAACGACCTGTGATCCTGCGGGCTGACCGCTTCTTCTTCGAGGCGGCGGGCCGCTGCCCAGCGCGAGTGCACCCAGCGGTTGCGGAACGACCCGATCCCGGCGAAGCGTGCCGAGGCGGTGCGCGGCGCGCCCCAGAAGGCCATGAACCACATGCGCGCGGTGTAGAAGGCGGTCAGGAACGCCGCCAGCACCAGCATGATCAGCACGAACAGCGCGAGCGGGAAGCCTTCGGTCGTGCCGTGCCACGCATCCGCGATGATCTCGTCCTTCGACCAGAACCCGGCGGTCAGGAAGGGGAACCCGGCCAGCGACAGGCCGCCGATCGCCATCGTGATCGCAGTGACGGGGATGCGGTCGATCAGGCCGCCCATGCGCCGGATGTCGTTGGCGGGCGCGACGTAATCGGCCTGCAGCCCGTCCGGCGGCTCCGGCAGGTGCTCGTGATCGCCGTGCTCATGCGCGTGGTGCTCGCCGTGCTCCATGGCGTGAATGACGATACCGGAGGCCATGAACAGCAGCGCCTTGAAGAAGGCGTGATTGATAAGGTGGAACGCCGCCGCGACCCATGCGCCGATGCCCAGCGCCGCGACCATGAAGCCCAACTGGCTGATGGTCGAATAGGCCAGGATGCGCTTGATGTCGTTCTGACCCACGGCCAAGATCGACGCGCCGAGCGCGGTCGCGCCGCCAACGAGCGCCATCAGCGCCATCGGCGTGCTGAAATCGCCGTTGTGGAAGTCCGCGCCCGCCGAAAGCAGCGGGAACATGCGGATCACCATGTACACACCGGCGGACACCATCGTCGCGGCGTGGATCATCGCGCTGACGGGGGTCGGGCCTTCCATCGCGTCGGGCAGCCAGACGTGCAGCGGGAACTGCGCGCTCTTGCCGATCGTGCCGATGACCAGCAGCACGCCGACGAGCGCCGCCGCGTTGCCGCCGATGATCGGCGTGGAGACTTCGAGCAGGTGGTGCAGCGCTTCCTCGTTATAGAGGATGTCGCGGAAGTTCAACGTCCCGGCCACCGCGAACAGGTAGCCGATGCCGACCAGCATCAGCACGTCCGCGACGCGCGTCGTCATGAACGCCTTGACGCCCGCCTGATACGCGCTCTTCTTCTGGAACCAGAAGCCGATCAGCGAGTACGAGCAGAAGCCCATCACTTCCCAGCCGATGAACAGCAGCAGCAGGTTATCGGCCAGCACCAGCGTGAGCATCGCGCCCGCGAACAGCGACAGGTACGCGAAAAACCGCGAATAGTACGGATCGCCGCGCATGTAACCCATCGAATAAATGAAGATGAGCACGCACGCCAGCGGAACCATCAATAACATATAAGCCGTGAGCGGATCGACCAGCACGCCCATGCGCACCGTCGTCACGCCCACGTCCAGCCACTTAAATGAGCTGCCGAATACCTCGTGCCCCAGTTCCACGTCAGAGGCCCACACGACCTTGACGAACTCGATCATGCTCAAGACCCACGAGAGCACAATCCCGGTCACGGCCACTCCCGCGCTCAACGTTTTGTTGTGCGTGGTGAACAGCACGATGATCAGGAAGCTCAGCAGCGGGAAGAACAGGATCAGCCAGGGCAGGTAATCGGCGCTAAACCAGTTGATATCCATGCGCGAAATCCCCTATTTCTGCCGCAGGTGGCCGCTCACCACTTGAGCACGTTGATGTCTTCCGCGATCACCGACTGGTGACGGCGGTAGATCAGGATGATGAGCGCCAGGCCAACGGCGGTTTCTGCCGCCGCGACGACGAAGACGAACGCCGCGAACACCTGCCCGCCGACGTTCTCCGGCGCCTGGTAGCGCCAGAACGCGACGATGTTGATCAGCGCGGCGTTGAGCATCAGTTCGATGCTCATCAGGATTGCAATCGCGTTACGGCGGGCCAGCACCCCGTACAGCCCGGTGCTGAACAAGGCCGCCGATACCACCAGGAACATCCACAGCGGAACCATCAATCGCCTCCTGTCGTCGCCTGCTCGGGCCCCGGCTCAATCACGGGACCGGCTTCCGGGCGGCGCGGCTTGGGTTCGTCCGGGCGGACCATCAGCGCCGCGCCGATGAGTGCCGCCATCAGCAGCACCGAGGCCACTTCGAACGGCAGCACGTACAGGTCCTTATCCACCAGCGACTCGCCCAGCGTCGTCAGCGTATCGGCGGGCACGTCGGCAGGCTCGTCCTGCGTGAAGCCCGCGCTCCAGTTATCGACGCCCAGCTCCGAGGCGACCGGCGTCAGCACCGACACCAGCACCAGGAAGAACAGGACCGCCGCGACCAGCGCCGCAATCCACTGGTTGCTGCGCGGGCGGACCACCTGCATCACCTGCGGTGTGAGCATGATCGCAAAGATGATCAGGATGGCGATCGCGCCGACGTACACCATGATCTCGACCCCAGCCAGGAACGGCGCGGTCAGAAGGACGAACAGCCCCGCCACCCCGAACAAACTGACCATCAGGTACAGCGCCGCGTGGAACAGGTTGCGCGTCGTCACGACGAGCGCACCACTTCCCAACGTAATGACGCTAAAGATTAAAAAGCCCAGTGCTTCCCAGGTCATCTACTCGCCGCCCTCCTAGTCGCCGGACCCGGCGGTCACGGCGGGATCGACCGCCACCAGCCGCGCCTGAACGCGCTCACGCTCACGATGGCCCTCGCCGCGCAGATAAGCCAGCAGTCCGGCGGCCATCAGCCCATTCGCCACCAGCAGCACCAGGCTCGGCAGCAGCGCGTCGCCAAAGCTGTTGATCGCGTTCGTATCGGGGACCAGCTTCCACAGGAACGCCACCACCAGCAGATTCCCCAGGCTCAGCGGGACCAGGAACTTCCACGCGCGGGAACGTCATACGAATCCACATCATGGCGAAGTATGCGAACATCGCCTTGACAATCAGGTAAATCAGGCCGAGCAGCGGCACGTCTTCAGCGAAGGGGCCTTTCCAGCCGCCCAGGAAGAAAATCGCGGTCAGCACGCTGAAGGTGAACGCGTGCAGGAACTCGCCCACGTAGAACATGCCGAACTTCATGCCGCTGTATTCGGTCATGTAGCCCGCCACCAGCTCCGACTCCGCCTCGACCAAGTCGAAAGGCGGCCGGTTCGTCTCGGCCAGGGCCGAGATGTAGAAGATGACGAACATGGGGAACAGCGGCAGGAAGTACCTATTGAGGAAGCCGAGCCGGCCGTTCTGCGCCTCAACGATGCCGCTCAGGTTCAGCGTGCCCGCGC
>NZ_DAISHJ010000125.1:0-15181 GCF_036822615.1 Aggregatilinea sp.
GGCTACCCCTCGCGCCATCTCACCGTGATCGGTGTGACGGGCACGGACGGCAAAACGACCACCTGCACGCTGCTGCACAGCATCCTCACGGCGGCGGGCCTGCGCGCGGGCCTGTTGAGCACGGTCAGCGCCGTGATCGGGGACGAAGCGCTCGATACGGGCCTGCACGTCACGACACCGCACGCCGACGAGGTACAGGCGTATCTGGCGCGCATGGTCCGCGCGGGCATGACGCACGCCGTGCTCGAAACGACCTCGCATGGGCTGGCGCAGGGCCGCGTCAACGGCGTGGAATATGACGTCGCCGTGCTGACCAACGTCACGCACGAGCACCTCGATTTTCATGGCTCCTGGGAAGAATACCGCCGTGCGAAGGGCCGCCTGTTCGAGATGGCCGCGTCGTCGTTCCGCAAGCCGGGCGTGCCGAAGGTGGCCGTGGTCAATGCCGACGATCCGAGCGCGGACGTTTTCCGCGCGTTCGCGGCGGGCGTGGATCGCGTGCTGACGTATGCGCTGGAGCCGCGCGAGGGCGTGGACGTGTGGGCCGAGATGGTCGAATATGGGCCGGACGCGACGCGACTGCTCGTCTCTGGGGCGGGCGGATGCCGCCAGCCGGTCGGGACGCGGCTGGTCGGGCCGTTCAACGTGATGAACGTGCTGGCGGCGTGTACGGCGGCGCGGTCGCTGTTGGGCGAAAAGGCCGCGCGGTGGGATGCGGCGGTCGCGGAGGGGGTTGGCTCGATGCCACCCATTCCGGGCCGCATGGAGCGCATCAACGCCGGGCAGGATTTTCTGGCGCTCGTGGATTTCGCGCATACGCCCAACGCGCTCAAACGGGCGCTGGAAGCCGCCAGGACCATGATTCCGCGCGACCGGCGCGTGATCGCGGTATTTGGCAGCGCGGGCCTGCGCGACCGCGAGAAACGCCGCCTGATGGCCGAGATCGGCGCGGAGCTGGCCGACCGCTGCGTGCTGACCGCCGAGGACCCGCGCACGGAGTCGCTGGACACGATTCTCGACGAGATGGCGCGCGGCGCGATCAGTCGGGGCGGGGTGGAAGGCGATACGTTCTGGCGCGTGCCCGACCGGGGGCAGGCGCTGGCGTTCGCGTGCTCGCTGGCGCGGCCCGGCGATCTGGTGATCGCGTGCGGCAAGGGCCACGAGCAGAGTATGTGTTTCGGCACGGTTGAATATCCCTGGGACGATCGCGCGGCGCTGCGGGCGGCATTACGCGGCGCGCCGCTGCACACGCTGCCCACGGCGGGCGGCAAGAAGGACGAGTAAGTATGGCTGACGACGAACAGCGCCCCCGCGAGGTGGAGCAGTTCCGTACCGAACATCGCGCCGAGCGTGTGTTTGTGCTGACCGCGATCACGCCTTTTCGCCCAGCGATGGATCGTTTTGTGCTGTTGGAGCGGGAGGCCGGGGCGAGTCTGCTGCTGGTGTGTGTGGGCTGCCCGTTCCGCGCGCCACTGGACCGGGGCGAACCATATCCCGTCACGGACGAGATGTTGGCCGAGTTTCAGCGCCGCATGGCCGGAGCGGAAAAAGCCTGGGAAGCGGACGCCGTGCCGGATGGCGCATACGACGGCATGACGCTGGTTGCGGAGCGCGCGACGGTCCAGAGCTACGACATAGTGCACATGGTCGCGCCGCGCAGCAATTCGCCCCACGCGCGGCTGATGTATGCCTGGACACAGGTATTTCCGGCGGTGCGCAAGGCGCTGCGCTGACGAACCACGATTGGCTGTTGACCACGAGCGGGCAGCTAAAAACAAAGGCATCGCACCCCAACCGCTGGGCCGGGGAATAGAATCAGGGAACAGGCGGATCGCGTTGATCCGGTCCTGTTCGACACCTTCACAATCAGGGGGAATGCGTGTTAGGCGCAATCGGTAATGTTTTAGCGAGTATTGTCCAGTTTATTTTTGAAATTCCGTTTGTACGTTGGGTGGTCGCTGCCGGATTGATCGTGCTGGTCGGGTACGCCGGATACAGCATTTTTCTGAGCGGCGATGACGACGATTTCCCGTCCCAGAACCTGATCACGGGGGACGTGTTCGTGTCGAGCACGGAAGTCCGCCGTGTGACGGATGCGGATTCCGCGACGCTCTCCAACTGTCAGGGCACGGAGACGCTCGTCACGGATCAGCCGTTCACGAAGCAGGTATCCGGCGAGATCGTGATCGAGAGCAGCGCCGCCAATCCGCCGCTGACCAAAAATCTGCGCGCGCTGGTGCGCGGCGCGGTTGCCGATCAGATCAAGTCCACGACGCAAGACGAGATCGTGAGCGCGTTGAGTGTCTCCGCACGGGTTCCGGCGGGATCAAAGGGAACGTATAAGGTTCAGTGGGTCGAGACCTATACCACGGGCGTGGTGGAGGTCGTGGGCAAAGATGACGTCTACTTCTATAAGTTCCTGGTGCCGCTGTCCATTAACGGCGATCAGCAAGAACCGGTGCTGGCGGACTGCAAGTAAACGCACCTCCGTCCGGTGGTCGTCAGGGGAGCGTCAGGCGCGCATTGAGGACACGCCGCGCGGGTGGGGTATGCTTACAGTGAAGGGCGCGCCCCATACAGCTTTGTAGTGACACTTGCCGCACGTCCAACCGCCCGGTAGAATCGCCGGGCACGCGGGGGAACCGAGATCAACCATTATGGCGCTAGACCTGGGCATCGTCATTGTCAACTGGAACACGCGCGACCTGCTGCGCGATTGTTTGCGTTCCGTCGCCGCCTCCGAGGGCGTGACCCTGCGTACGGTGGTGGTCGATAACGCCTCCGCCGACGCCAGCGCCGAGATGGTCCGCGACGAATTCCCCGACGTGGCGCTGATCGCCAGCCCGACCAACGACGGGTTCCCGGTGGCGAACAACAAGGGCCTGCGGCTGCTGGGCTTCGAGCAGGGCGGGGGCGACGATGCGCCGCGTTACGCGCTGGTGCTCAATCCCGATACGGTGCTGCCGCCGACGGCGCTGCGCGACATGGTGGCCTATATGGACGCGCGGCCCCAGGTGGGCATCGCGGGGCCAAAGCTCGTGCTGCTGGATGGGTCGCTCGACTGGGCGTGCCGCCGCAGCTTCCCGACGCCGGAGATCAGCTTTTACCGCATGGTCGGCCTGTCGAAGCTGTTCCCGCACAGCCGCCGCTTCGGGCGCTATAACCTGACCTATCTCGATCCCGGCGTGGAAACCGAAGTCGATTCGGTGGTCGGGGCGTTCATGCTGGTTCGCCGGGCCGCGATTCAACAGGCCGGGCTGTTCGACGAAACGTTTTTCATGTATGGAGAAGATCTCGATTGGGCGTATCGGATCAAACAAGCCGGGTGGATAGTGATGTACAACCCCGCCGTGACCGTGACGCACGTCAAACGCGCAGCCAGCCGGCAGTCGCGCCGGGCGCAGAACGAGTTCTACCGGGCGATGTTGATCTTCTACCGGAAGCACTACCGCGCGACGACGCCCTTGTGGCTGCACAGCCTGATCCTGGCGGGACTGGTCCTGAAGGGGGGACGCCCGCTGTGGCACGATTTGACGCAGCCCTCACAGATCGGGGCAAGCTAGACTCCCGGAACGGCCACCGCCTGCGCGGGGTCCTACATACCTCCCTGCTGCTGATCGACGGGCTGATGCTCGCGCTGGCCTTCCTGCTCGGCTATATAGCGCGCGCGCGGCTGCCGCTGCCCGCGCTGCCGGTGAATCCGCCCTCGTTCACCAGCTACGTCCCCATGATGATCGTGCACGTCACCAGCGTGCTGATCGTGTTTTACTTCGCGCGCATGTACCATATGCGGCGCATGGTCAGCCGCTTCGACGAAAGTTACGCCATCGCGCAGAACGTGTCGATCGGCACGTTTCTGGCCGTCGCCATCGAAACGCTGGCGTTCAAAAACAGCGGCTTCGAGCTGGATTACCCGCGCGGCGTGATCATCTACGCCTGGGTGTTCGGGATCGTGCTGACGATTACCGGGCGCGGCCTGTATCGCCAGACGCTGCTGCACCTGCGGCAAAAAGGCGTCGGGCGCGACAACGTGCTGATCATCGGCTCCGGCGATGTGGCGCGCACCATCTCGGAGAAGATCCGCTGGTCGCCGCAGTTGGGCTATTCCATCGTCGGCGCGGTGAACGGTGCGCCGGGCGGCAAGGTGGGCGAGGTTCCAATCATCGGCACGACCGGTCAGCTTCCCGAGCTGATCGACGAATACGCCGTAGACGAGGTGATCATCGCGCTGCCGGAAGCCTCGCACAGCGAGCTGGTGCACCTGATTAACAAGTGCCAGCGCGGCAAAGTCAACATCAAAATCTATCCCGACATTTTCGCGTATATGGCGGGCGGCCTGACCGTGGACGACCTCAACGGGCTGCCGTTGCTCTCCGTGCGCGACGTGGCGCTGCGCGGTTGGAAGCTCAGCCTCAAGCGCGGCATGGATATCATCGGCGCGTTCGTGGGGCTGGTGTTCCTCAGCCCGATGTTCGTGCTAACCGCCATCGCCGTCAAGCTCGAATCGCCGGGACCGTCGTTTTTCTGCCAGGAGCGTATGGGTCTGGACGGTCGCCCGTTCCCGCTGATTAAGTTCCGCACCATGCGCGCCGATTCGGAGCGCAACGGGCCGGGCTGGACCGTGCAGGGCGATCCGCGCGTGACGCGCATCGGGCGGATGATGCGTAAAACGAACTGGGACGAGATGCCGAACCTGATCAACGTCCTGTTCGGGCAGATGAGCCTCGTCGGGCCGCGCCCGGAACAGCCCTATTACGTCGAGCGCTTCCGCGAATACATCCCCCGCTACATGGAGCGCCACCGCGAAAAAGCCGGGATGACCGGCTGGGCGCAGGTCAACGGCCTGCGCGGCGACACGTCGATCCTGGAGCGCACCAAGTACGACCTGTGGTATGTCGAAAACTGGTCGCTGTGGCTGGACATCAAGATCGTGCTGCGCACAGTTCTCCAGACGATCACGCGCCGCAGCCGCAACGCGATGTAGGGCGCAAGAGCAGACCTCACCCCCGGCCCCTCTCCGATCATGTTGCATCGGGGAAACAAACGGCATCCAACAGGGTTTTGTAGGGGCGGGTTTCTAACCCGCCCTGGTTTTTTTTCCTCTCCCGCTGCCCCCATTTGGCCGGAGAACGCGAACGATCGCGTGTATAATAAGCCCCATAGCCTGCACGATCTCGCACATCTGGATGCCGGTATGGACATCGCCGAACTCACGCAGCGAATGAACGACTTTGTGCGCAGCAAGGGCTGGTACGCGCCGAACAGCCCGCGTCCGCAGACGCCGCGCAACATCGCCACCTCGATCAGCATCGAGGCGGCGGAAATTTTGGAGCACTTCCAGTGGAACGGGGAGATCGCGGATCGGGGCGCGCTGGCGGGCGAGCTGGCCGATGTCGCGCTGTATTTGCTGCAGCTGGCGAGTGTCAGCGACATCGACCTGGAACGCGCGATCCTCGCTAAGCTGGACGTGAACTACGGGCGGACCTGGGACGAATAGGGAGCAGGGAGACACCATGAGCGGGCCGATGGGGATCAAGTTCGGGTTTGCGGTAGAAGTCGTGCAGGGTGACGCGCTGACCTGCCCTGCCGACGTGCTGGCAGTAAAGTATGCGCGGAATTCGGGGGGATTGGACGCGCAGGTGTTCAAACTGCTGGGCATACCTCTGGAAGACCGGCCCCTGGCAGGAGATTCCCGCCTGTTTTCCGGCAAGGGTGTGTCCGCTACCGCTCAAATCGTAATGATCGGCGTTGGAAACGTGAAGAAGCTGGATTACGCAGGACTCCGTAATCTGGGTCGCCGCTTTTTGCATACATTGTGGCAGGCGGGCACACCATGCGCCCATCTGGTGACGACCGTGCACGGCGTGCGTACCGGGCAGAGCCTGGACGAAATCGAGGTGTTCCGGTCGCTGCTGCTGGGTTTCGCGGACGCGTACGACGCCGGGGAATACCCGTCCGATCTGGCCCGCATCACCATCATGGAGCAGAACGAGCATCGCGCCCAGGTGCTCCAGGCCGCACTGGACGAATTTCTGGTGACGCTGCCTGCGGCGGCTCCGCTGGATCTGGGCGAGATGCCCTCACCTGACGATTTGTTCATGCCGCCCCCGCCCTCCGCGCTGCCGCCGGAGGCTCCAGAGCGCGGCGTCGGTCGCTATTGGAAACGTCGCCGGGAGGAGTCGGAAGCGCCCGCAGCGCCCATCAATGCCATTCCTGCCCCAACGCCTAAGCCCGCCGCGCGCCCACCCCTGCGCCTGATCGTCGGCGCGGACTCGTTCAAGCCCGAATTCCGCGTCGCGGAGGCGACCTCGACCACCCCGCATGTCTTCGTCGCCATGCCGTTCAAGGACGATTATGACGACCAGTTTTATCTGGCGATCCAGCCCTGCATCAAGGATCGCGGCTACCTGTGCGAGCGCATGGACCTGGATACGTTCACCGGGGACATTATCGACCGCATGTTTGAGCGCATCCGCACGGCGCGCATGGTCGTGGCGCTGCTGGACGGCGGCAATCCGAACGTGTTCCTCGAAGTGGGCTACGCGTGGGGCGTGAACACGCCGACCGTGCTGATCGCGCGGGAAGGCGAGCCGCTGCCGTTCGACATCAAAACGCAGCGCGTGCTGATGTACGAAAAGATCCACAAGCTCAAGGATATGCTGACGGGCGAGCTGGGCACGCTGCTCGCGGATTGACCGCCGCACGCGGGCGGCGTTTGCCGTGCCGATCGGTCCGTTTCCTGCTAAATTGTGTAGAATGAAGATACCGCCGCCGTGCGATGTTCGTGGCTGCTGACCCGTCAGCCGCCATTTTTACGTTCCCCCTTTCCGACTCTTCAACGATTCCGGTTTTCCTTTCCCGCCCGCGCATCACATCGTCCGGTCTGATAAGCAAGGAGCCAAGCTATGTCCAGCCAGCAGACTGTTCGTCAAGTGAAAGAAGCGCATAAAGACGACCTGTTGAACAAATCGAACGTGGTCGGCGTGGGAGTCGGGTACAAAGTGCAGAACGGAGAGCGCACCGATGATCTGAGCGTGACCGTGCTCGTGCGCGAAAAAGTGCCCTCGTCGAGCCTGCCGCCTGCGGCGCGAGTGACGCCGCAGTTGGACGGCGTGCCCACGGACGTGGTGGAGGTCGGGACGCTGCGTGCGTTCCAGACGCGCACCGAGCGCTGGCGGCCCGCGCCGCCGGGCGTGAGCATCGGTCACTATGCGATCACGGCGGGGACGTTTGGCGCGGTCGTGCGCGACCGTTCAACCGGGGCGCGGCTGATCCTGTCGAACAATCACGTGCTGGCAAATATGAACAATGCGCAGGTCGGTGACGCGATTTTGCAGCCCGGTCCCATCGACGGTGGGACGAGTGGCGACCTGATCGCGCACCTCGAACGCTTCTGCCGCATCGAGTTCCCGACCTCGCCGGGCCAGTGCAACATCGCCAGCGGCGTGGCAGGGCTGGCGAATCTGGTGGCGCGGATGTTGGGATCGCAGCACCGCTTACAGGCCATGCAGGTCCATGCACAGGCGACCAACCGTGTGGACGCGGCAGTCGCGCGCCCGGTGGACGACAGTGTCATCACCGACGAGATCCTGGAAATCGGCATCGTGCAGGGCACGCGCCCCGCCGAACTGCTGATGCCCGTGCGCAAATCGGGGCGATCCACCGGCCTGACGACCGGGCAGATCACCGTGATCGACGCGACCGTGTCGGTGGACTATGACGGACAGACGGCGCAGTTCGACGGCCAGCTCGTGTCCGGGCCGATGTCCGCTCCCGGCGATTCGGGATCGCTGCTGGTGGCGGGCGATTCGCTGCAAGCGGTCGGGCTGCTGTTTGCCGGATCGGATCAGAGCACCATTTTTAATCCCATTCAGGACGTGCTGGATTGTCTCAGCGTGACGATATGACAATATAACGATATGAGGTGAAAACCGCATGAACGGTGAACTCCAAGCGGCCCAGGTCCGCGCACAGGCCGTCAAGCGCGCCCATGCCGCCAGCCTGATGCAAAAGGCGAACGTCGTGGGCGTCGGGGTCGGGGTGCGCCAGCGCGGCGGCGCACAGACCAACGAGGTGGTGCTGGTCGTCATGGTGCGGCGCAAGCAGCCGATCGAGGATCTCGCCCCGCAAGACGTGATCCCTACCAGCCTCGACGGCGTCCCGGTCGATGTGCAGGAAGTCGGCGCGCTTTCCGCCCAGGCGTGAAACGGTTGCATGCCGGGGCGAGTGGGGTATGCTTAGAGGCCGATCCGCCCGGCGGGTGAGGCCGGAAAAAAAGCATAGAAAGAGTGGGAACGGAAGCACATGGAAAGCGCATCGCAGACAACAGATCGCGTGGTGGCCGTGTATGGCAGTGCCGCCGTCGCGCCGGGGAGTGTGGATTGGCAGGTCGCGGAAGTCGTTGGGCGGGCGCTGGCCGAGGCGGGCTATGCGGTGCTGTCCGGCGGGTACAGCGGCGTGATGGAAGCCGCCAGCCAGGGTGCCTATGAAGCCGGGGGCCACGTGATCGGCGGGGCGGTCGGTATGTTCGAGACGCGCGGTCTGAAGCCGAACGGCTTCTGCAAAGAGGTCGTATCGTTCGAGACGCTGCGCGAGCGGCTGTTTTTCCTGGTGCAGCGCCCGGATGCGTTCGTCGCGCTGCGCGGCGGCGTCGGCACGCTGAGCGAGATTTCGCTGGTGTGGAGCCTGCTGCAAGTCGGGGAACTCTCGGCGCGCCCGTTCGTGCTGGTCGGCCCGATGTGGCGGCGCTTCGTGGCGTCGTTCGCGGAGGACGCCTCGATCACGCCGACCGATTTGCAGTGGCTGACGTTAGTCGATACGCCGGAGGAAGTCGTCCCGGCGCTGGAAGCGTGGTGGGCCGCGCCGCCCGCGATCCATCTGCGGCTGGGAGACGCGAAGGCGTAAACGGCAGTTGTTAGTCGTTAGTTCTTGGTGGTTAGTTCAATCTGGCGTGATGGGCGCTGATACTGGTTCAAGATACGTAGGGGCGGAGCTTGCTCCGCCCCTACGTATACTTTGCGTCATTTAAAACAAGGAGTTTTTAATATTACCTTATTAGGTTTATATGCGGTCTATTAAATATATTCTTTAAGAAACCGAAAAACTGAGGAACTTCTTGAAACGTTAAAAATGTCAGATGAAGAGGTAGACCAAACCTACTTTCAAATTCCACGCACCACCTCAAATTGATCTCGGGCCAGTCTATTTTATCTTCCATATTATATAGAATTAAAACATCACAATCTTTTGGTGTGCGTTTTGTTAGAACCATTGAACCTATCATCCATGCTTTAATTCGATCAGGTTCAAATTCAGCAGATAGAGTTTGTTTTAAAAAATATACTATTCTGCCGTTGTTGTCATTCTTAGCAAGAGTTCTCGAAATTGCACATATGTTAGGATCGGAATCTCTCTGCGTTGACATTCCTTCCTTGCTTCCTCTGTTACTTTTTGCCACGCATTATGTACTATGTAATCTGGACGAATTTCACTCGATACGATGCAACTTATCTCTGTGAATCCAACTATATAACGGTTATCTGGAATAAATACTGTAATAGTATCCTGATTATAAAGATATGCTCGAGCATATTCAGTAGATAACATTTGATAACGCTTTATTAGCTTATCATCATATACCAAGTGATTCAGGGCGTACGTAAGTTGAGAGGACATAGTATATTATTCGTTGTTAGGTTTTTGAGGGTCAATTTTGTTCATTGTAGCACGTATCTCTTCGCGCTTCAATTGCACATGTTCTAAAAATCCCTGTGGAAATTGAAAATTTAAATAGTTTTCATGTGGAAAATCACGAAACACGTGGTATACGTATGCGTGTGTAAGAAACCTAAAATATTGGGTAGCGTCATCAGAACTCGTTATTAAATGGAGTTTTTGCTCTATAATATCACATATTCGTTTATTATTTGGTAATATCACTTCTGCGGCAAGTCTGTCCCATACTTCTCTTTTTTCTTGTTGGATATTAGGGGAGTCTGTTTCCATGCTTGATGGAGGCCCCGCACGCATAAGGAGCTCGTGATTTACTGAAAGCAGAGCAAAAAGTGGATCGTAAAATTCCGATAGTTGGATATCTAGCCTTTGCCTTTTTTCTAAATATATTACTTTGAAAACATCTAACTTTTTTTCCGTCTTGATGAGCGCTTGTTGATTTCTGCTGTTACTTCTATGTACTGATATAGTTATGTACGCACTCAGTATTGCAACTATGATACTTGATAAAATGCTGATTATCTCGACTACCATATCATGCTAACCTTTTTGAATAAAACAGGTGTATTTCGGTCTTTACTCATATAAGCTTTGGAACTTGAGAACCTAGTTTTCCAACGATCTGGCTTACGCTCAGTGTTTTGCCAGTTCTTCCCATATATCGCGGTTCTCTTCCAGGCTGCGCTCAAGGCTGGCGACGAACGCCGGATCGGTGATCTCCTGCTCCGACCGAACATGCTCATCCTCGAAAATGCGCGGTGCGCGTTCCAGAAAGACATTTACCCACTGCTCGATCACCGGCTCAGGGATGCCGTACTCTCGACTGCTGTCAGCGATTTTTTTAGCCTGTGTGAGCACTTCAAGGACGACTTTTGCCTTGAACTCAGGGGTTGGAGTCTGTTTGTCAGTCATAGGTGGACATCCTGTTGAGACGAATAACGTCTCGATTGTAGCATCAAAGGAAGGGCCATGATAGACGTCCTGCGCAAATGCGGTACAATTGCCGCGCGGCGCGCCTCAGGGCCGCCCGCCGCCGTCCCGTGCGGGATCGCGGCGCAAAACCCGACGACTTCTTACCCTTGGACGCAAGGAGCACGCGACCGTGTCACAGCAGGGTGTCACCCCCCAGAGCGAAGATTTTTCCCGGTGGTATACCGATGTCGTGCAGAAGGCGGATCTGGCCGATTATTCGCCGGTGCGCGGCTGCATGATCATCAAGCCCTACGGCTACGAGCTGTGGGAAGGCGTGAAGGGCGGGCTGGATTACCGCTTCAAGGCGACCGGCCACCAGAACGCGTATTTCCCGCTGTTCATCCCCGAGAGCTTCCTGAAGAAAGAAGCCGAGCACGTCGAGGGCTTTTCGCCGGAGCTGGCGGTGGTGACCATCGGCGGCGGCAAGGAGCTGGAAGAGCCGCTGGTCGTGCGCCCTACGTCGGAGACGATTATCGGCTGGGCGTTCCAGAAGTGGATTCAGTCCCACCGCGATCTGCCGATGCTGATCAACCAGTGGGCGAACGTGGTGCGCTGGGAACTGCGCACGCGTCTGTTCCTGCGCACGATGGAATTTTTGTGGCAGGAGGGGCACACCGCCCACGCCACGCACGAGGAGTCCAACGCCGAGACGATGCAGATGCTCGACGTGTACACGGACTTTGCCGTGAACGACGCCGCGATTCCGGTCATTCCGGGGCGTAAGAGCAACCAGGAACGCTTCGCGGGCGCGCTGTTCAGCTACAGCATCGAAGCAATGATGCGCGATGGCAAGGCCCTGCAAGCGGGAACCAGCCACGACCTCGGCCAGAACTTCGCCAGGGCGTTCGACATCCAGTTTACGGATGACAACAACGAGCTTCAGTACTGCTGGACGACCTCCTGGGGCGTCAGCACGCGCATGGTCGGCGCGATCGTCATGACGCACGGCGACGACCAGGGCCTGCGCCTGCCGCCCAAGATGGCCCCGATCCAGGTGGTCGTGGTGCCGATCTTCCGCAAGGAAGAGGAGCAGGCCCCGGTGATGGAGGCCGTGACGCGGCTGGCGGCGGAACTGCGCGGCGCGGGCGTACGCGTGCGCGTCGATGACCGCGATAACCTGTCGCCCGGCTTCAAGTTCAACGACTGGGAAATGCGCGGCGTGCCGCTGCGTATGGAAGTGGGGCCGAAGGACGTCGCCAATAACACCGTCGCGCTGGCGCGGCGCGACATCCCCGGCAAGGCGGGCAAGTCGTTCGTCGCGCAGGACGGCCTCGCGGCGACCGTGGTCGCGCTGCTGGACGAGATCCAGGCCAGCCTGCTGCAGCAGGCCACCGAATTCCGCGACAGCCACCTGCACGAAGTCGGCTCCTACGACGAGCTGGTGAACATCGTGCGCAACGACGAGTGGGCGCTGGCGTGGTTCTGCGGCGGCGCGGCGTGCGAGGCGAAGGTGAAGGAAGACACCAGCGCCACCAGCCGCAACTTCCCGATGCACCAGCCGCACCCCGGCGAAACGGGGAAGTGCGCGATCTGCGGCGGCGACGCGACAGAGATGGCGTACTTCGCCAAGGCGTATTAGGTAGGGCTGCCGTACGTGTATATCCGGCGCGATCGATCCAACCTGCACTTTGGCCGCGAGGGGCGCAACCTGCACCTGCGACGCATCGCGGCGATCGTGCTGGTGCTGGTGGGGATTGCGGGCGCGTTTTTGCGCTTCGAGAGCCTCCAGCAGTGGGCGATCAACCTGATCGATACGAACGCCACGCCGACCGCAAGCGCGGTCGAGCTGGCGACGCAGGCCGAACACTATTTCCAGGCGGGCGATCTCGACGCGGCGGTGGACAGCTACCGCCAGGCCGTCGCGTTGGAACCCGACCGGATGGACATCGCGTTCGAGTTTGGCCGCGCGCTGCTGTACGACGGCTACAACGGCACGCGGTATCGTGAGCGCATCGATGAACTCAACGCGCTGGCAATGGACGCCGTCGAGCGCGCGCCGGACGATGCGCGGGCGCGGGCGCTGCTGAACCTGGCATTGTACGAGGAAGGCCGCTACAACGAGGCGGTCGCTGCTGGGCTGCGGGCCGTCGAGCTGGCGCCGGACTTTGCCGAGGCGTGGGCCTATCTCTCGATGGCGTACTACTGGTCCGGGCGGCCCTCCAACTCGCTCGAAACCGCCGAGCGTGCGGTGACGCTCAACTCTGACAGCGTGGACGCGCGGCGTGCGCTGGCGCAGGCCCTGGCGTATACTGGCGACACAAACGCCGTGATCGAGCAGTACCAGGAGGCGCTGAAACGCCAGCCGAATCTCGGCCCGCTGTACTACGAGCTGGCGATCTATTACCGCTCGCAGGGCGATTTCGAGTCGGCGGTGGCGGCGTACGATCAGGTGCTCGCCATTCAGCCGGAAAATGCCAAGGCGTACACGCGCAAATGTGCGACCTACGCGCTGCAAGGTGAGTTCGCGCTCTCGGCGGAAACGTGCAAGCAGGCGGTCGAGCTTGACCCTACTTATGCCGAAGGCTATCTGTACCTGGGGCGGGCGCAGTACCGCAACCTGAACTACGAAGCGTCGGCGGAGTCGTTTGCGACCTGCGCGCGGCTGGAAATAGAGCAGGGCGTCCAGCCGGAAGATCGCGCGATCGACTGCGTATATATCCAGGGACTGTCGTTGGCACTGTTGAATCGCTGCCCGGAAGCGTGGCCGCTGCTGACCGCCGCGCTGCAAATGACGCCCAACGATACGCAGCGTGAAGCGATCAACAGCGGGATGCAGACGTGCATCAGCAACGATCCGGGGTACAGCGGGCAGTCGATCCCGACGCCGGTCACGCCCACGCCCGCCGAAGAAGAACCGATCACGGTGTTTTAGACGACCAGCGATGAGCAGTAAACCTGTTAGCGGTTAGCGAAACGCTGAACAGCGGGACTGTGCGTTAACCGTGCCTTTCAGGGACGATGCTTGCGTCGCCCGCTGAAGCACAGACCGGGTAGGACAGGCGCTGCGAACCGCGAACCGCTTTCTGCAAAAAACCGACCATTACGAACCAGTCAATTTGGGGAGACCTCTACGATGCCGATCTATATCTTGCTCAGCACCCTGACCAGCGAAGGGGTCGAATGTGTGGTGAGCGATCCCTCCTGCCTGCGCGAAACGAGCATGGACATCGAGAATCTGGGCGTGAAGGTGCTGGACCAGTATGCCACTCTGGGCCAATACGATTTCGTACACATCATCGACGCGCCCGATAACGAGACGGTGGCCCGGGTGAGTATGGAACTGGTCGCGCACGGGCATATGAAGCCGCTCAGCCTACCCGCCATCTCGATGAATGACTTCATCAGCCGATTGAGCCTGGATCGACGCCCATAACGGGTGAAAGGTGTGTCATGTCCTCGGAATCGATCGTCTTTGATCCTGCTGCCGGGTACTACGACGAAACGCGCGGCTTTGCGCCGGGCGTAGAGGGTCCGGCCATCGCCGCGATGGTCCGCGCGGGCGAGTTCGCGCCCGACAGCCGCATCCTGGAGGTGGGCATCGGCACGGGGCGCATTGCGCTGCCGCTGGCGGCTCATGTGCGCTCCGTGACGGGCGTCGATCTGTCGCGCGGGATGATCGACCGCCTGCTGGCCAAGCGCGACGATCAAGCCGTGTATCCGGTGCTGGCCGACGCGACGCGCCTGCCGCTGCCTACGAATGCCTTCGAGGGGGCGGTCGCCGTACACATATTCCACCTGATCCCGGCATGGCAGACCGCGCTGCAAGAAGTGGCGCGCGCCTTGAAGCCCGACGGGCGGCTGGTCAGTGCGTATTACGACCAGGCGGAAAAGCTCAGCCCGGTGCACGAGCTGCTGTCGGCGGCGTGGGATGAGGCCGTCGGGCGCGACAGCATGGAAAACGTGGGTGTGCCGCGTGCGCGCTATGGCACATTTTTAACGGAAGAAGGCTGGCGGCAGGTGGGCGAGCCGCAGGTGTACGAGTACACGCAGACGCGTACCCCGCGCGAGCATGTCCGCCGCATGGAGCAGCGCGTGTGGTCGCAGTGCTGGCGGCTGCCGGATGAGGTGGTCGTGCGCGGCGCGACGGCGATGCGCGAAGCCGCTGCGCGCGCGGGGATCGACCTGGATGCGCCGTTCGAGGTCCCCTCGACGTTCAAGGCGGTGGCATACCTGCCGCCCGAGGGGTAGGGGTGCACGCGTTCCGAGAAGTAAATAGACCAAACGAAAAACGCCCGGCGATTATGCCGGGCGTTCGTGTGTTTCAGCTGTGTTCGGGTGCGGATTAGTAGCTGCGCCCGCCGCGATCGCCACCGCCACGGTTGCCGCCGCCACCGCCGTCCGCGGGACCCTGTCGGCCCCTTCCGACTTGAACTGACCGACACGGTATTTAAAGGAGCCTAGTCATGGAAGCTTTCCACACCCATACCGGAATCGGAGTCCCGCTGCGGCGGTCCAATGTCGACACCGACCAAATCAT
>NZ_DAISHJ010000126.1:0-1193 GCF_036822615.1 Aggregatilinea sp.
GGCCTGTCCGGTCGGCGTCACGAGCCACACCGAGAGCCGCCCGCCGGGGGTCGCGGTCGAGAAGGGCGGGTGCGTGGGTGTCGGCGGCTGCCGGTCCCCGATCACGTCGCTGACGGTGCCGCAGCCTGCCAGCGCCCCCGCCAGGAGGGCCGCCAGCAGCAGGATCGCAAGACGAATGACAGTAGGGTGATAACGCGCTGTGGTCATGCCGGGAAGTATAGCGTGGGCAGAAAACCGGGACAATTCACGCTCCCATATCGCACGCCCCGCCCGGCGCTACCACACGCCCGGTAGCAGCCGGTAGCGGACCCGCTGCGCATAGTTCTCATAGCCGGGCAGTTCGGCCTGCAGCGTTCGATCCTCCAGCGCCGTGCGGATCACGTAACACACGATGGCGCACGCGCTCGGAATGAGTGCCCACCACGAATCGAGCACCAGCGGCATGCCAAGCTGGAACACGATCGCGCCCGTATAACCGGGGTGACGCACGAGCCGGTATGGCCCGCTCGATACGACGCGGTGATTACGATCCGTTTGGATGCGCACCGTAGCCGAGAAATAAGCGTTGGCAACCATCGCCCACAGCACGAACAGGCTGCCCGCCAAAAACGCGATCACCGCCACGACCCACGTCGCCGTGCTTACTTCCGACCACCCGCTGCGCTTGTCAAGTCCGGCTGTGCCCCAGGTCACTATGGGGAACACGATCACGGCCAGCGCTGCCAGCGCCACGTCCCATTTTTTCGTGCCTTCTTGCAGTTCCGCGCGTTCCACCAGAAGATCCGCGTGGTCTGGCAGCAGCACGACTACGTCTGCCAGGATGATGAGCACGGTCAGCATGAGGTAGATCCAGCCGTGCGCCCAGGTGAGTGTTCCCGCGCTCACGAACAGGATCGCGCCGAGCATCACGACGTAAAATACTTGCTTGCGCGCCCACAGCAGCACGCCCTGCCTCACATTTGCCTGCATGGTCCGCTCCTTCCTTTGTGCTGTGTTTCACAAATTTATTCTACGCTCGAATAATCTTTAGGAACCCCTAAATTTTAGGGGCCGCGCCGCATGATCTGTGTGGATAGACAAGTACCGTCTGGCAGCCGCGAGTCAGGGCGGGGTGCAGTGACGTCTGGCTGCGCGCGTTCTAGAGGCTGTGATGCACTTTTCGAGGGAGAGAACTGGTTTCTCACGCTCTCGTG
>NZ_DAISHJ010000126.1:1203-14845 GCF_036822615.1 Aggregatilinea sp.
AACTGTAGGGGCGGGTTTAAAACCCGCCCGGTTTTTCCGGGATCCCCACGCAACCCTGTTGCGCGGGGTGGCTTCCCCTTCCCTCCGCTTGCGTGGGGAAGGGGCCAGGGGATGGGGGGCTACCAGTGCATAACACGTTCTAATGTACTTTTTAGGGTCGGGGATAGAACGCACGGGCGGAACCTGCTATAATAGTCACAAGTCGAAGGGGGTGACAGGCTTCGACGGGGAAGGTTGTGTACAGATTGCAAGCCGAGGCGCTCTTACCTCGTAAATCCAGAGCACACTAATAAGTGCCAACAACAGCACTCCTCGCCTCGCTTTGGCTGCGTAGTAGCCAAACAGGCACCGATTACCTGCGGGTAATCCGTCTGCCCTGACCGTACCTGTCCGGGCGGCAAGCAGGCGTAACAAATGACAGGGTGCGTCGTCCTCACGCCGATAATGGACGACTAAGACTTATCGGCTAGTGGTTCGGCTTACCCCCGTTGGCTCGGGTTGCCAGCCGCGAATTCAAGGAGCCGACTAAGCTTGTAGACGTTTGTGCGCGAGTTCTTCGGACAAGGGTTCGATTCCCTTCACCTCCACCTCAGCACAACAAAAGCACCGGGATTTGATCGTCCGGTGCTTTTTGTTTGCCTGTTATTCGCTCCCCTTGCCCAAAGCCACGGTTGCGGGCAGCTTTCGCCGGGGGTGAGACTGCTTTTGCGTTGAGCTAACCGCCGCTCGCTAACGGCTAACCGCTGCCTCTCTACGGCTGATCCGGCAGCGTCCGCACGCGCTCCGACGACGGCCCGCTCATGCCCGACTGCCCCGGTGTGGCGCGCTGCGGCAGCACGTCTTCTTCCATCGCCCCCACCGCCGCCTTGACCGAATCCGCCTGCTGTTCGGCCTCGAACTCGGTGAGCAGTTGTTCTTCACGGCGCGCCATCACGTACCGCCAGTACAGCCACGCCACCATCCCGAACAGGATGATTGCCATCGCCGCGTACCCCAAAATCATATATTCTGCGTTATTGCCCATCGGGGCGATCCTTTCCTTGGATTCCACTACATCTCGGCCAACAGGCGCATCTTCCGGCGGGCGATGGTGTCCTGGAGGTTTTCGAGCCGGATGCGGTGCCACATGAGCGTGACGGTGATCACGCCGAACGTGAACAGGTTGAACAGCAGCGTTTCCACGATCTTGGGCGACATATCGAACGTGCCCTCAGGATCGGATTCGCTGGGACCGACTGCGACCGGGTGGATCGTGTCGGGCCGGATGCGGATGATGATGATCGTGAAAAAGACGCTGGCGACCGCGACGATGGCATACACCGCCGAGAACCGCCGCTTGCGCTCCGGGTCTTCGATCCCGGCCCGCAGCATAAGGTAGGCCGCATACGCCAGCCACATGATCGTGACGCTGGTCAGGCGCGGATCCCACGTCCACCACGTATTCCAGATCGGGCGCGCCCACGCCATCCCCGTGACGATGGTAATGGCGGAGAATCCCAGCCCGGTTTCGACGCCCGTCAGGCTCAGCGTGTCCCACTTAGGATTGCGCGTGCGGAGGTACAGGCCGCCGCCCAGCATGGCCGCGCCGAATCCGATGAACGCCCCCAGGAAGGAGCCTAAGTGAACGTAAAAGATGCGCTGCGCTTCACCTTGTTTGGCTTCTGGTCCCACGTAGAAGAAGTCCATCAGCAGGGCCACTACGAACAGGATCGCCGCGGCGAAAGTAAGAGCGCGGAGTATTCGGGTGCGTTGCTCGGAATAAACCATACGTCGTTCGCTCCTCGACACATGAGTCAGATCCGTATTTTAAGAGTATACCCAATTAATATCATATTTTTCCTCTCTATCGCCACGACTTGCCCCCATCTGCCGCCATATTGCTATCTACGGCCCGTTTTGCCCGGACGGTTTCATCCGCGGCGCACACGCCCCGCCGCGATCCGCGCATTTTGGGGCGGGCTTGCCGGGAAGCGATCCGCACGCGATAATGGGGGGCTATGGCGATCCAGACCATTCACTATGGCCGCGTGGCGTGGACGAATATCGAGCATGTCACTCCCGAGGATATGCAGCTCCTCCGAGAGACCTACCCGCATTTCCACCCGCTGGACCTCGAAGACTTGCAGAGCCGCATCGAACGTCCGAAGCTGGACGAATACGACGACTATCTGTTTGTCGTGATGCACTTCCCGCTTTGGGATCCCGTGCAGCGCGTCAGCCGGGCGTCGGAAGTGGATATGTTCGTCGGCAGCGGCTACCTCGTCACCGTCAGCGACGGATCGCTGAAACCGCTGCGGCACATGTTCGAGCAGTGCGAAGCCAACCCTGAAATGCGCGAGCAGCTTCTGGGGCGGGGCGGCAGTAAGACGTTTTACGCGGTCATCGACCGGCTGGTGGACTATATCTTCCCCATCCTCTACAAAGTCGATGCCAACATCCGCGAGCTTGAGGAAGAGATCTTCACCGAAGACTCGCGGCACATCATCCAGGACCTGTCATTCATCCGGCGCGACATCCTCGCGCTGCGGCGCATCATCCGCCCGCAGATCCTGCTGCTCGAAAACCTGGAAAAAGTGGATCGCCCCTTCATCCGCGAGGAACTCGACGTCTACTTTGGCGACATCCAGGACCACCTCGTCAAAGGTGCGGATATTGTCGAGGAGCACCTCGAAATCATCAACGGGCTGTCGGATACGGCCAACACCCTGGTCACGTACCGGCTGAACGAAGTGATGCGCATCCTGACCGTCATTTCCGTGCTGATGCTGCCGCTGACTCTGATCAGCGGCATCTACGGCATGAATGTGGATCTGCCGTTCCAGCGAACGGCGCTGAGTTTTGAGATAGTGATAGGACTGATGTTTGTGATTGCGACCGGAATGCTTGCCTATTTCCGTCATCGGGGGTGGTTGTGAAAGCGAACCCGCCTAGTTTCCCGCCTGCTGAGATCATCCGCCATTCATCCGATTTGCGCAGTCTGGTCGATCGGCTGCGCGGGGAACCCCTCATCGGAGTGGATACCGAATCCAACAGCCTGTACGCCTACTACGAGCAGGTGTGCCTCGTACAGCTTTCGACCCGCGAGCACGACTACATCATCGACCCGCTGGCCGTGGACGACATGAGTCCGCTGGGCGAGCTGTTGGCCGATCCTGCCGTCGAAACGGTGTTTCACGCGGCTGAATACGACATCATGACGATGAAGCGCGACTTCAACTTTGAGTTCGCCAACATCTTCGACACGATGATCGCCGCGCGCATCTGCGGCTGGGACCAGTTCGGCCTCGGCAGCATTCTCGAAAGCCATTTTGGCATTCGTGCCGAAAAACGCTTCCAGCAGGCCGATTGGGCCGTGCGTCCGCTGCCTGCCGAACAGCTCGTCTACGCGCAGATGGACACGCACTACCTGCCGGATCTGCGCGACGTGCTGCTGAACCAGCTCACGGCGAAGAACCACCTGGAAGAAGCGCAGGAGACGTTCGCGGCGCTGCCCGAACTGCCCGCTGCGCGGCAGTCCTTCGATCCCGAAGGCTACTGGCGCATGGGCCACGCGCGCACGCTCAACCGCGCCCAGATGGGCCTCGTGCGCGAGCTGTACCTGCTGCGCGACGACATCGCCCGCCGCCGCGATCTGCCGCCGTTCAAGATTTTCAACGACAGCGCCCTGGTCCAGATCGCGTTGCTCGATCCGCGCCGCGTGGAGGATCTGCAAAACGCGAAGGGCCTGTCCTTCGATCGCGCCCGGCGTTATGGCGATCAGATCATCGAGGCGGTTGGGCGCGGACGTGCCGCGCCGCCGCCAGAGCCGCCCGCCCGCAAGCCGCAGCCCGATCCCGACGTGCAGATGCGCTACGACGCGCTGCGCGCTTGGCGCAAGGAACGCGCGGCCCGGCGCGGCGTCGAATCGGACGTGATCGTCCCGCGCGAATCGCTGTGGGCGCTGGCGAAGAATCCCCCGGCCAGCCTCGACGGGCTGGAGCAGGTCCCCGGCCTGGGGCCCTGGCGGCGCGCGCAGTATGGCCGCGAGCTGTTGGACGTGCTGTCGCGGACCGCGAACGGCGACGACTCGGACGAGTAGTGCGCGTTGGCGATCCGTTTCACTGGGTGAGTGTGTTTAACTGGAGTCGGCTGGGCGAGGAGGCGGACACATGAGGATCACTTTTCACGGTGCGGCGCGTACGGTGACGGGGTCGCAGCACCTGATCGAGGTGAACGGCAAGCGCATTCTGCTCGACTGTGGGCTGTACCAGGGCAAGCGCGACGAAGCACGCGAGCGCAACCGCCACCTGCCGTTCGATCCGGGCAAAGTGGACGTGATGGTGCTTAGCCATGCCCACATCGACCACAGTGGCAACATTCCCAATCTGGTTCAGGCCGGGTTCCGGGGCGATATCGTGTGCACTTTCGCCACGCGCGACCTGTGTTCCACCATGCTGATGGACAGCGGCTACATTCAGGAAAAAGACGCCGATTTCGTCAACAAGAAGCGCGCGGCCAAGGGCGAACCGCCCGTCGAGCCGATCTATACCATCGCGGACGTGGTGAACTGCCTCGAAAACTTCCGCGCCATCGGCTATCACCGCCCCTCGGAGATTCTGCCCGGCGTGACCGTCACCTTCTGCGACGCGGGCCACATGCTCGGCAGCGCCATCGTCGTGCTCGACATCGAGGATCGGGAAGCGGGCCGCGACGTGCGCGTGGTCTTCAGTGGCGACTTGGGTCGCAAGGGCATCCCGATCATCCGCGACCCTGAGACGGTCGATTACGCCGACGTGCTGCTGCTCGAAAGCACCTACGGCAACCGCCTGCACGAGCCGGTCGAAGACGCCGAAAAGAAGCTGCAAGAGGTCGTACAGCGCACCTACCGGCGCGGCGGCGCGGTGATCATCCCCGCCTTTGCCGTGGGCCGCACGCAGCAGTTAGTCTATTCGCTGCACCGCATGACGGTTGACGGGCGCATCCCGCCCATGCCGATCTACGTGGACAGCCCGCTCGCCATCGACTCGACCTCCGTCTTCCGGCTGCACCCGGAGGCGTTCGACGAGGAAATCCGCGCCTTCATGCTCGAAGAGGGCGATCCGTTCGGTTTCGCCGGGCTGCGCTATACGCGTTCGGTCGAGCAGAGCAAAGAACTCAACACGCTGCGCCAGCCGTTTATCGTCATCAGCGCCAGCGGCATGGCTGAAACGGGGCGCATCCTGCACCACCTGCGCAACCGCGTCACCGATCCCGCCAACACCGTGCTGATCACGGGCTGGCAGGCGCCCGATACGCTGGGACGTCGTTTTGTCGAGGGCGCGAAGACGGTGCGCATCTTCGGGGAGGAATATCCCGTGCGCGCCGAGGTGGACGTGATCAACGGCTTTTCAGGCCATGCCGATCGTAATGAATTGGTCGCGTGGGCGCAGGCCATCAGCAAGAGGCCGCAGCGTACCTTTTTGGTGCACGGCGAGCCGGACGCGGCACAGGGATTGGCCGAGAGCCTGCGTACCGAAGCGGGCTACGAGCAGATCGATATCCCCGAGCTGCATCAGGCGTTCACGATCTGACGCGCGCGAGCGTGCTCATGGTATTCGATTCGTCGGGGCGGGCCATAAACCCGCCTCGTGTTGTTTCTCCGGCTCAAAACGGGATCATGACTGTTGATGCCTGTTCTGAGATGAGATCGCTCCACGAGACCGCGTCGAACGACCCGCGCTCAAGGCGTGCTTTCAACATACGATCGATCTCGTCGAAGGATGTCCACCATTTCGCGGTCACGTCGCCGCATTCTGTGCAGATATTTACCTTCAGGTTCAAGACGCGCACAGGGTGTCCGTCGATGATCCGCTCTATATCTCGCTGCTCGGTTTTGGTTTTGCCTCCACACACAGCACACTTCGCCATAATCGCCGCCTTCCAGGCTATTTTCCTGTTACTTTGATTATATGCGAAAAATCTGTCGGGAATCCGCCCTCAGAGAAAGTCCACTTTGAGGTGACCGGCGCTGAGAGCGGACGGTTGACACGACACTGCGTCTGTGCTCGTGTTTGTGAAGGAACGATGAATAATTCGCAACTGGCATTTAACCTTCTGATACAGTGGTTATAATAAAGTATGAGCAGTAACTCGATGCGGTCACATGGGGCCTGTGCTGATCGAGTCATTGGGCCGGAAAACGTTTCGATACCCCACAAAACTCAGCCGTGTGAGGAACTCGTTTGTGAAGACGACCAGACCTGCGGGCCTATTCCGGTCTCTGCTGACCACGTTGCAGTCGCTCTATAACCCGGATAACCTCCCCGGCGCAGGGTCTTCCGCTTACGCTCTCTGGCTGCAAAACCTTCTCATTTTCGCGCTGATCCCCCTGGGCTACGTGCTCGCCCTGTTGACCAACTACCATCGCGGCGATCCGTGGCGCAGCCCGGAACTGCTGAGCGTGGTGGTGGTGTCGTTTGCCGCCTGGACAGCGTGGCGGCTCAACCGTAAGGGCCATTATCAGGCGGGGTCTCTGATCCTGATTCTGACGGCCTCTCTGGTCATCATCGGGCTTGCGTACGAGCGCCGCGACCTGACTCTGCTGCACTACCTCCTGTTGGCCGAGAGTGTCGGTGTCCTGTTTCTGAGCCGCCGCCTGCTGATCGAGAGCACGCTGCTGGTTATCCTGCTGACGCTCGTGGTGCTGCCGCTGGCCGTGCCCCAGTGGTCCATGAGCGATCTGGTGGTGCACAGCCTGGGATTTGTCTTGTTCGGTCTGGCGATGATCGGGCTGATCGTTCACTACTACCGGACCGTCGAGCACGAGCGCCAGCTCCGCCTGATCGACAGCGAAGCGAAGTATCGCCATCTAGTCGAGCATTCCCCGATGGGCCTGCTCGTGTATGTGGATAACAAGATCGTCTACGCCAATTCCCCTGCGCTCAAGATCATCGGGGCCAGCAGCCTGCGCGACATCCTCGGGATGCGCCCCGAAAGCCTGATCCGCCCGGGCCAGTCCGACGTGCTCCAACTGCGCGCGCAGAACCTGGAAAGCAGCGTGCCTATCGCGCCGATCCAGGAACAGATCGTGCGGTTGGATGGCGCGCTGCGCGATGTCGAGGTCGTGCTCTTTCGCGCGCCGTTCGAGGGCCGCTCGTCGGTCCAGGTGCTCCTGCGCGACATCACCCCGCAGCGCACGACGGAATCCGCACTGTACCAGAGCGAAGCCCGTATGCGGGCGCTGCTCAGCGCCATTCCCGACCTGATGTTCCGCTTCAGCCGCTTTGGGGTGTTCCTCGACTACAAGCCGACGGAATGGAATCTGTACGCCCAGCCGGAGGAATTTCTGGGCCAGCACGTCCGCGACGTGCTGCCGCTGCCGCTGGCGGATCGCGTGTCCGAGGCGATTAACAGCGCGCTGGCGACGGGCGAAACGCAGATCTTCACCTACCAACTGGTTGGGATTGCGGGCATCACGGACTACGAGGCGCGCATGGTCCCCAGCGGGGCGGATGAGGTCACGGCCATCGTCCGCAACATCACCCACGCCAAGCGGGCGGAAGAAGCGCTGCACCGCCGCGACGTGATCCTGGGGGTGCTGGCCAACGCCAGCGAGCGGCTGCTTCAGTCGGCCTCGCTCGATTCCGTCCTGCCCGATGTGCTGGCGCAGTTGGGCGCCGCCGTGCCCGACAGCCGCGTGTTCATTTTTGAGAACGAGCGCGACGCGGAAGGGCAGTTGAGCATGCGGCGGCGCGGCGAGTGGGTCGCGCCGGGCATCCGGGACCACATATCCAGCGCGGCGCGCTTCGCTTACGATGACGGATTCTCGCGCTGGGCCGAGCAGTTGGGCCAGGGGCAGATCCTCTCCGGTATGGTGCGCGACTGTCCCCCGCAGGAACGCGCGCGCCTGGAAGCCTACGATGTGGTCTCCTTCGTTGTGGTCCCCATTTTTACGGGCAGCGAATGGTGGGGCTTCCTGGGGATCGACAACTGCGCCTCGCAGCACGAATGGATGCCGATCGAGGTGGAAGCGCTGCGTAACCTCGCCGGGACGCTCGGCGCGGCGATCGTGCGCCAGCGCGCCGAAATCACCGGACGCGAGCAGCGCCAGGTGATCGAGGCCCTGCGCGATACGGCGGAAGTCATCGGCAGCAGCCTCCAACTGGGCGAAGTCCTGGGGCATATCCTGGCGAGCCTGGCGAAAGTGGTCGAGCACGACGCGGCGAACATCGTGCTGTTCGACGGCAAGCGGGCGCATCTGGCCCGCAGCGTGGGCTATGGCAGCGAGGTCACCGAGGACCACATCGTCGAGTTGGTTGCGGCCTCGCCTTGTGTCCGGCAGATCCAGGCCCACGCGCCGATGCTGGTGTCGGACATGCACGAATTCGGCGCGCCGGTCGCGCGGTCGGACCTGATGGGCTGGGTGCGCTCGCACCTCTCCGTGCCCATCGAATTGGGCGCGGACGTGATCGGCATGCTGACGATCGACGCCCGGCGGCCCAACTGTTACGGCGTAGCGCATATCGAGCGCATGCAAACGTTTGCCGCGCAGTCGGCCACCGCCATCCGCAACGCGCAGCTTTACGATCAGGTACAGCGCCATGCCCGCGAGCTGGAAACGCTGCGCGCCATGATGCTGAAGATCGGTCCGGTGCTCGATCTGGACCCGCTGCTGAAGACGCTCGTGTCCGATATGCTGCACCTGCTGCGGGCCGATCGCGGCGGCATCTACCTGTACGCGCCCGAAACCGAGATCCTTCACTGGCGGGTGGGCGTGGGGTTTGACGACGTGGATCCCGGGTTCACCGTCGCGCGGGGGCACGGGCTGGCGGGCGGGGTGCTGGTGACGAACGACGTCGAGATCGTCAACGATTTTTCGCAGTGGCAGGGCCAGCGTCTATCGACCTGGAATTATGACGGCCTCAGCGCCATCGCCGTGCCCATCACCTACCAGGATCAGGCGATCGGCGTATTCCTGGCCGCGTCGGAGCAGGCGTGGCGCACGTTCGGGGAACACGACGCGCGCCTGATGCGTCTGTTCGCTAACCAGACGGCGGTCGCCATCCAGACGGCGCAGTTATTCCAGGCAGAGCGCGAGCAGCGGCGGCTGTCCGAAGCCATGCGCGATCTGGCTGCGGCGTTGGGCAACGCGCTTGAGATGGACGAAGTATTCAGCCGCATGGCGGAAACCGTCCATGAGCTGATCGACTACGATTTCATCAGCATCATGCTGGTTCAGGATGGCCTGAGCCGCTCGATGTTCCATCGCGGGCTGGAAACACTTGGCCCTGAGGTGCACGAGTGGCTGAGTACCACGCGCTTCACGGGCGATACGTACCCGCCCCTGCGCATCATCGTGGAGCAGGGCGAGCCCTACATGATCGAGGATGTGGGCAATCTCGCCTGGGGCTGGGAGTCGGTGGTTGGCGAGGGCTGGAGCGGCTCGTACATGGCCGTGCCCATGCAGATCGAAAACCGCACAGTCGGCATTGTCAACCTCGCCACCCATGTCGAAAAAGCCTATACGCCCACGCAGGCCGGGTGGCTGCGGGCCTTCGCCAATCAGGCCGCGATTGCGATGGACAACACCCGCCTCTATGCGGAGTTGAGCCGCCATGCCGAAGAAATGGCCGTGCTGCATCGCGGCACGACCTTCCTCTTTACCTCGCTCTCGTCCTCGGCGGAACTCAAGGACGTGGGCGCGCAGATCGCCCAGACCATCGCGGACGAGTTCGGCGGCGTCGGCTGCGCGGTGTTCCTCATCGATCGGGATACCGGCCAGTACGTCCGCCTGGGCCGCGCGGGCAGCGATCATCTGCGTGTCGCCACTGCGGATCGGCTCAATCACGGATCGGCGCTGTCCGAGGCGGTCGAGACCGGCGCGACGGTTTACATGCCCGAGCTGGTGCCCACACGATCCCGTTTGTCGGGCAGCAAGGCGCTCACCCGCTCGGAGCTGGTGATCCCGCTGAAAACCGCTACGGGGCTGGTGGGCGTTCTGGATCTGCAAAGCGCCGAGCCGCACGCGTTCTCCGATCAGGATCGTTCGATCCTCGGGGCGTTTGCCGAGCGGGTCGCGGTCGTGCTGGAAAACCGCCAGCTCTATGACGAGATCCGCCGCTATACGGACGAGCTTGAGCAGCGCGTGAAGGCTCGCACGGTGGACCTCAGCGTACGCAACGCCGTAGCGCAGACCCTCAGCAGTTCGCTGGACGTCTCCGAAATGCTCAACGGCGTGCTGAAGACGGCGGTCGAGCAGCTCAGCGTCATGGGCGGCGCGATCTACCTGCTCGCGGCGGATGCGGAGACGCTGAGTCTCGCCGCGTACTACGGCATTTCGGAAGACGATCTCGCCCTGGTGACGGGCATCCTGCCCGGCAAGCCGGATCTGTCGCCCATCGAGCAGCCCTCCGGCGATGTGGACATCACGCAGGAGACGGGCGTTTCGGCGGTGATGAGCGTGCCCATCTGGCGCAAGGATCACATTCAGGGCATCATCACGCTCGTCAACGACCAGCCGCGCCCGTGGCGCACCGAAGAGACGCACATGCTCGACGCCATCGGGCGGCAGATCGGCGTGGCGCTGGCGAACGCGGCCCTGTATGCGGAAGCGGTGCGCGGCGAGGCGCACGTCCGCACGATTCTGCGCAGCGTGGCCGATGGCTTGCTGGTGTTTGATCCCGCGGGCAACCTGATCCTGATGAATCCCGCCGCCGAGGAATTATTCGCGTTTTATCCGGCCCGGTTTGGCGGTCCGCAGGATGCGGCGCGGCGGTTGATGGCGTGGTTCCAATCGACCCGGCCCGACACGCCCGGCCCGGTGAACGTCGAGTTTGCGCTGCCGGTCGAGCCGCTGGTGGGCGAGGGCGGCATGCACGAGCAGTGCCTGTTGGAGCACTGCGCCGGTGCGTCGCGTCAAAACCCGGCCTGGCCGTGCTGGCTCCAGGTGATGTGGCGTCGAGACAGCAGCATGCCGGCCTGCCCGGTCATATCGCGGCTGCCGCAGCGCTCGATCCAGGCGCACAGCGCCGACGTCCGCGACAGCGACGGCGCGGACCTGGGTACGGTGATCGTGCTGCACGACGTGACGTACTTCCGCGAGCTGGACGAGCTGAAGGGCCGCTTCGTCTCCACCGTGTCGCACGAGCTGCGCACGCCGCTGTCGGCGATTTTGCTCCAGGTGAGCACGCTCCTGAAATATTACACGCGCTTCGAAGACGAAGAGCGCCAGGAAATGCTGGCCGATATCGAGCAGCAGGCGCACGTCCTGCGCGAGCTGATCGAAGACATCCTTGAGCTGTCTCGCTTCGATTCCAAGCGGACCACGCTGCAAAAACGCTGGATCGACCTCTCCGAGCTGTACCGCAGCGTGCTGTCTACGCTGCGCCCGGTGAGCGACGACAAGGCACTTACGATCGTGTTGGACGGCTTCGAGGAAGGCTGCTTCGTCGAAGGGGACGTGCACCAACTGGAGCGCGTGTTCCGCAATCTGGTGAGCAACGCGATCAAATACACGCCCGAACGGGGCGCGATCACGATCGACCTGGGGCGGGTGGATGGTGAGGTGCAGTTGGCGGTCACGGATACCGGCATCGGCATTGCGCCCGACGAGCAGCCCTACGTCTTCGACCGCTTCTTCCGCGCCCGCACGGCGACGCGTATCGCGTCCGGCACGGGGCTGGGGCTGTCGATCGTCAAAGAGATCGTGGACCTGCACGGAGGCCGCGTCGAGCTGTCGAGCGAGTTGGGAGTGGGCAGCACGTTCACCGTTACGATCCCCGTCGGCCAGCCTGTCGGGGCCGGTGCGCCCGGCATTTCATCCCCCACGCTGTCCTGACGGTCCTGCGGCGGTCTTAACGAGCGGAAAAAACGTCCCTGGCCGCCCGGATGACGGTTGACGAAACGCTGTCGCTATGATAAACTCCTGCCACAACCAGCAAAGAGTACCTTCCGATATATAAGAGAAATCAGAGGTTAGGACCATCAGCACCAGCGAATACCGGATCAACGAACGGATACGAGCACGCGAGGTTCGCGTTATTACCGATCAGAACGAGAACCTGGGCGTAATATCCATTCAAGAAGCCTTGCGGATTGCCGGCGAGCGTGGATTGGATCTGGTTGAAGTCGCACCGAACGCAAACCCTCCGGTTTGCAAGGTGATGGATTTCGGCAAGTTCCAGTACGAGCGCGCTAAAAAAGAGCGCGAAGCGCGCAAGCTGCAGAAAACGATTGAAGTCAAGGAAATCCGGTTACGGCCCAAGACGGATGACCATCACCGGTCGTTTAAGGTGCGCGATGCTCGCCGCTGGCTGGAAGAGGGTATGAAGGTCAAGGTGCGGATTCGCTTCCGTGGCCGCGAGATCACCTACCCGGAAATTGCGCGCGACATGCTGCGCGAAGTGGCCGAAGAACTGGATGATATTGCCGTCGTAGAGCAGTCTCCGAATATGGAGGGGCGAACCATGCTCATGGTCCTCGCGCCCAACACGGAGAAGAAGAAATAAGCGCTCGCGCTTGGCAAAACTGACGGTTCACTGCGCCGCACTGATGTGCGGTGCTCATGTGTTTATAGGGAGTACGTTCGTGGCGAAGAAGCAAAAGAAATTCAAGCTGAAGACCTATAAGGCGGCTGCCAAGCGCTTTACGATCACCGGCACGGGCAAGGTGATGCGGACCAAGGGCGGCAAGAGCCACCTGCGCCGTCGCCGCTCGGCTCGCGCCAAGAGCCAGTATGCGGAGATGCATGAAGTTGCAACCTCCACCGAGGCAAAGCGCGTCAAGCGGCTGGCCCCCTATCTGTCAAAGTACAAGCAGAATCCCCCGGCCTAACGCGGCTGCGTCTGCCGGGTAACAGGAACTAAGGAGCAAAAGCAATGGCTCGTGTAAAGGGTGGCGTGGTGACTCGCCGTCGCCATAAGAAAATTTTGAATATGACCAAGGGACAGTGGGGCACGAAGCACCGCCTGTTCCGCCGCGCCAACGAAGCGATGATGAAGAGCGAGTGGTACGCCTACCGCGACCGCCGCGTCCGTCGCCGCGACCTGCGCCGTCTGTGGATTGCGCGCATCAACGCGGCTGCTCGCCTCAATGGCACGACTTACAGCCGCCTGATTCACGCGCTGAAGCAGTCGAACATCGAGTTGGATCGTAAGGTCTTGGCAGACATCGCTGTGCGCGACGCGGCAGCCTTCTCCAAGATCGTGGCGGTTGCCCAGCAGTAACCCGCCCGTTCCACCGGCATAAAAATGTGAAACCGGCCTCTCCCTGTGAGTACTGCCGGTTTTTCATTTTACCGTGAGGCCGCAGGCGGTTATGCCCTGACATGTTTTTCTCCCTTCTCCAACTTGATTGGAGAGGGGCCGGGGGTGAGGTAAATTCCTCCCCGCACCATCCATCCTGTTCCGCGTTTTGAGGTGAGCCATGCCCCGCGCCCGCATCGGGTTACGTGAGCGTTCGCAAGCCATCATCCTGTTGTACCGGCTGCCCGCGCCCCTGCTGCATCCGCTGGCGGTGCTCTATGCGCTGGTGGGCGGCGCGGCAGTGGGCATCGGCACGGGCATGGCGCTGATCGTGGCGGGCGTGATCGGCCCCCATACCGGTCCGTGGGCGCTGCGGCTGGTGATGGTGGGTGCGAGCGTGGTGGGCGCGGCCCTGCTGTACGGCCTCGTGTACCTGCCCGGCG